>NZ_JBHXTO010000068.1:21185-47738 GCF_042677425.1 Streptomyces sp. NPDC127119
TCTACACCCCAACCCCCCAACCCGTTTTTTTTGGGTGTGGGGGGGGCTGGTTTTTTTTTATAAGCCCCCGCGGCCGCCGCCCCCGCCGCGCTGGGGGCGGGGGGCCCGATCCGCGGCTTCCTGACCAGCCTGGCCGCGAGCCTGGTCATGGGTGTCGCCGTCACCGGGATGCACTACACGGGGATGGCGGCCGTCAGTGTGCATCTGCACGGCGCGGCCGGCGCACCTGATTCGGGCGACTCGGCCCACTCGCTGCTGCTGCCGATGCTCATCGGGCCGGTCCTCTTCCTGGCGCTCGCGGGAGTCGTCGTGATGTTCGACCCGATGCTCGTCCTCGGGGACGGCGACTGGAACCGGACCGCGTCCCGCCGCTGGGCGCCCGCTCCGCGCGCGGAACCGCCCGCCTGGTCGGGCTCGGCGTTCGAGGCTCCGCCGAGGACGGACCGGCGCGCGTACGGATCCGGGGGGCGTGGGCGCCGCGACGGGTGAGCGGGGTGGGTGTCCCGGCGGTCCGGGTCCGGGTTCGGTTTCGCCGGTTCGCCCTGGTGCGTTCGGCCCGCCGCCCGTTCATCCCCGCCGGTCAGCCCAGGCGGGGGATCTCGATCGCCGGGCAGCGGTCCATGACCATGTCGAGGCCGGCGTCGCGGGTGCGCTCGTACGCGGCCTCGTCGATCACGCCGAGCTGAAACCAGACGGCCTTGGCGCCGATGGCGACCGCCTCGTCGGCGACGGCGCCGGCCAGGTCGCTGTTGACGAACACGTCCACCACGTCGACCTCGAAGGGGATGTCCGCGAGGGAGGCGTAGCCCTTCTCCCCGTGGACCGTCTCGGCCTTCGGGTGGACGGGGATCACGCGCTTGCCGTAGCGCTTCAGTACGTCCGCGACGCCGTACGCGGCGCGTCGCTCGTTCGACGACAGGCCTACGACGGCCCAGGTGTCGCCGGTCTCGGTGAGGATCTTGCGGATCGTTGCCGGGTCGCCGTGCACGGGTCGCCTCCTGGGGGTTGGGGTGTGACTGCCTGCGGCGGACAACGTCTGGCGCGGGCCCGGGATTCCCCGCGGTGGGGGGTGGGGCTGCGGGGTTCGTGGCGGGTGCGGCCCGGTGGGGGCCGTTCGCGCAGTTCCCCGCGCCCCTGAAAAGCAGGCGGTTCGCCGTGCCCCGGGAGAGCCGGCAGTCCCCGCGAGCCCGAAGCTGAAAGCTACAGGTCGGTGGTCAGTAGTAGCTCCACGTTTTGGTCCTGGGGTGTGCCCGCCCACGTGGTCTCTGTCAGGTTCGGGGCGTTGTAGGCCAGTTCGCGGTACAGGGACGCCAGGCCCACCGCTGACAGGTCGGTGAAGTCGGGGGCCGTGCGGTGCGGGGCCGCGGATTCGACGAGTGTGGTGAACAGCGACAGCGTGCCGTCCCCGTTGTCGGTCAGTTCGATCAGCCGGGCGTGGTGCGGATAGTCCAGGTGGGAGGCCGTGTTGACCTCCCAGAAGGAGCGGGCCGGGGTCGGGTGGGGATGCGCCGTGATCCGGTTGACGTGGCTGTGGCCGTTGATCCACGCCACCACGTTCGGGAATCTGCCGAGCAGCGCCAGGACCTCCGCGCCGTCGTGCCGCGGTTCCTCGGAGCGGGCCGCGTCGGGGCGGCGGGTCATGCTCGGGCTGTGGTGATGGCTGAAGACCAGCACCTGGGCGTCGTCGGCCCGGGAGTTGCGTACGAGGCGGCCGTCGGCGTCGTACGACCGGGAACTGTGCGCGGCGAGCGTCCGTTCCAGCCAGCGCAGTTGACCGGTGCCCAGCGAGCCCTCGTAGTGGCCGCTGCGGTACGTCGTGTCGATGCTGACGCCGATGACGTTCTCGGCGATCCGGAAGGAGTAGTACATCCGGTCGCCGTCCAGGCTGTCCTGGGTGTAGCCGTGGCCGACCGGTCCCGCCCCTGCCCGCCCGGGGTCGAGGTGTGCGGCCAGATACTCGTGCGGGGTGCACAGCCGGCGCCGCTCGTCGGCCGTCACGGGCCGTGCCGAGCGGGCGTGCCGTCGCAGGATCGCTTCGAGCACCTCGCTCTTGGGGTCGTCGCCGGTCCGCAGGGCCTTCGCGTAGGCGGCCGTGTCCGTGTCCGGGACCGACAGCAGCTTCCGGGAGCCCGTCGCGAAGTCGCCGAGCGCGGGTGACAGGCAGCCGCCGGGCAGATCGTCGTGGTTGCCCACCGTCGAGTACCAGGGGATGCCGAGCCCCGGGCTGGTCACCGGCCGCCGCGCGGCCGTGAGGAACCCGGGGACGGCGGGCAGCCCGCGCCGCTTGTCCAGGTCGCGCAGGCCCGGGTCGTCCGGGTGCCAGTAGAGGGGGAGCCCCGAGTTCTGGACGCCTTCGTACGCCGACGGGTCGCCGGAGTCGGGAGTGATCCGGCCGCCGCTCATCAGCGTGAGGAACCAGTCGAGTTCGAGCGCGGAGTTGTTGTCGATGTTGTCGCCGGTCGTCATCACGAACGCGGGCGGCAGACCGGTGTGCGGGCCCTCGGCGAGCGCGTTCACCTGCTCCACGAGCGCGACGGCCCCCGCCACGGTCAGCGCCTCCTGAGGACGCCAGGCCGCGGCCCCGCCCGAGCGCAGGAACTCCGTGCGCAGCGGGTTCTGCACATCGGTCAGGTGCAGGTCGGTGAACTGGACGAAGCACGCGAGCGGGGTCCGCCGGTCCGGGCGGCCGGTGGCGGCGGGGGCGAGTTCCTCCCGTACGACCAGGGGCAGGCCCGGACCCGTGACGAGTCGGCGGTAGGTGCCGGAGTGCGGGCTTCCGCTCAGCCGGGCGGTCATGTCCAGGGTGGTGGCCGCGTACGGCGCCGGCCGCCGGGTGGCACGGGCCGGCCGCTGGGCCACCTGTTCGGCTGCGGGAACCGCGGAGGGGCCGGGGCGCTGCGGGGGGACGAGGGTCGCCGCTCCCGCTGCCGCCGTCGCCCCCGCCGCCATCGCGAGGGTGCCGGAGACGAGCAGGAAGCGACGGCGGTCGATGGCCGTCGCGGCTTCCCCATCGGCCGGGTCCCTCCCGGACGGATCCCGTCCGGCCATGTCCTTTCCGGCGGTCCCGGTGATTCCGGAGGTTCCGGTCCTGGGCTGGTCCTGCGGCATGGGTCGGTCCTCCGGTGCCTCCGAGCGGCGCGCTGAACGGAACCACTCATTCAGGCCGCGGGGGCACGGGCGTGGCGCCACCGTGAACACCGCCGGAACAGGAGAAACGTACGAAACGGGCGGCGGAGACCGGCATTCACGTCGAGCCCCCGCCACGTCACGACCGAGCCCCCGCCGCACTGCCGCACGGCCGTGAAAGCCGCCGTGATAGCTTGCGAAAGCCAGTCGAACCCATGTACGTGGGTCAGGGAATCCGGTGGAAATCCGGAGCTGACGCGCAGCGGTGAGGGTGACGGGCGGGGCATCGGCCACTGGACCGGATCGACGGTCCGGGAAGGCGCCTCGTCCGGGTGAACCCGAGTCCGAAGACCTGCTGGCGGCCTCCGCGGTCCCGAGACGGCGGGGGAGCACCGTACGACCGGGCTCCGCGTTCGAGCCCTCGACGTCTGAGGAACTTCCGTGCCCATCGCACGCCCCACCCGCCCTGCCGCCCTGCTCGTTTCCGGGGTCGTTCTGCTGACCGCGTGCGGTGGTGCCGACTCGTCCGGCTCAGCCGGCAAGGACTCCGCGGCAGCCGTCACCCTGGAGAACTGCGGTCACACCGTCCGCGTGGAGTCCCCGCCGCGCAAGGCCGTCTCCCTCAACCAGGGCACCACCGAGATCATG
Organism: Streptomyces sp. NPDC127119; assembly: GCF_042677425.1. NCBI lineage: Bacteria > Bacillati > Actinomycetota > Actinomycetes > Kitasatosporales > Streptomycetaceae > Streptomyces > Streptomyces sp. NPDC127119. The sequence goes on from NZ_JBHXTO010000068.1 coordinate 24,960, forward strand.
TTCTCGCTGGGCCTCGCCGACCGGATGGCCGGCAGCGCCACCTGGACCGACCCGGTGATGAAGGGCCTGGAGAAGGCCGACGCGCAGGTGAAGCGGATCGCCGACAACAACCCGTCGTTCGAACGGGTCCTGGACGCCGACCCCGACTTCGTCGCCGCCTCGTTCGTGTCCACGCTCGGCAAGGGAGGCGTCGCCACCCGCGAGCAGTTCGAGAAGCTCGGCGTACCCGCGTACGTCTCGCCCTCCGACTGCGCGGGCAAGGACAACACCGGGGACGGCGACGGCGCCCGCAAGAAGCCCCTCGGCATCGACGCCATCTACGGGGAGATACGCGACCTGGCCGAGGTGTTCGGTGTGGAGGAGCGGGGCGACAAGCTGGTCGCCGAGCTCCGGCAGCGCATGAAGAAGGCCACCGCGGGCATCGACGCCTCCGACGTCTCCCTCCTGTACTGGTTCGCCAACTCCGAGTCGCCCTACATGGCCGGCTGCTGCGGCGCCCCCGGCATCATCACCCGGGCGTTCGACGCGAAGAACGTCTTCGACGACACCCACGAGGAATGGCCCCAGATCAACTGGGAGACGGTCGCCGACCGCGACCCCGACGTCCTCGTCATCGGCGATCTGACCCGCAAGTCGCAGACCGCCGAGTCCGCGAAGAAGAAGATCGAGTTCCTGGAGTCCGACCCGGTCACCAAGAACATGACCGCCGTGAAGAAGAAGCGGTACGTCCTGCTCAGCGGGCAGGCCATGAACCCGACCATCCGTACCGTCGAGGGCGTCGAACAAGTGGCCGCCGCCCTGCGGGAGTTCGGGCTCACGGGGTGACTCGCCGGATGGCACGGCCGCGTGTGGGACTGCTCTGCGCGGCTGGTGTGGCACTGCTCGTCGCCTCCGTCGCCGTCGCGATCACCATCGGCCCGGCGGACATCCGCGTCGCCGACGTCTGGTCCGTGGTCGCCTCCCATCTGGGCTGGGGGAGTACGGAGCTGAGCCCCATCCGGGACGGCATCGTCTGGCAGCTGCGGCTGCCGCGCACCCTGCTGGCCGCCGTCTGCGGGGCCGGACTCGCCGTGTGCGGCGCGGTCATGCAGTCGCTGCTGCGCAACCCGCTCGCCGACCCGTTCGTCCTCGGGGTGTCGTCCGGAGCCTCGACCGGCGCGGTCGTCGTGGTCGTCCTCGGCGCGGGCGGCGGCCTGGTGTCGGTCTCGGCGGGCGCCTTCCTCGGCGCGCTGCTGTCGTTCGGACTCGTGCTGCTGCTCAGCCACACCCTCGGCGGGACGACGGACCGCGTGGTGCTGAGCGGGGTCGCCGCGATGCAGCTCTTCTCCGCGCTCACCTCCTTCGTGGTGATGACCGCCGCCGACGCCGAGACCACCCGAGGAGTGCTGTTCTGGCTGCTCGGCTCGCTGGGCGGGGTCGGCTGGACGGACGTCTGGGTCTGCCTCGCCGTCCTGGTGGTCGCGCTGACGGTCTGTCTGGCGTACGCGCGCACGCTGGACGCGTTCGCCTTCGGCCAGGACGCCGCCGCGACCCTCGGGGTGTCCGTGGCCCGCACCCGGCTGGTGCTGCTGTGCGTGACGGCGCTCCTGACGGCCGCGCTCGTCAGCTCGGCGGGCGCCATCGGGTTCGTCGGCCTCGTCCTGCCGCACGCGGCCCGCGCGTTGGTGGGTTCCGGCCACGCCCGGCTGCTGCCGGTCGCCGCCCTCGCCGGCGCGGTGTTCCTGGTGTGGGTGGACACCCTGGCCCGTACCGTCCTCGACCCCCAGGAGGTGCCCGTGGGCGTGGTCACCTCCCTCATCGGCGTACCGGTGTTCGTGCTGGTGCTGTACCGGACGCGGAGGACACGATGACGACCGAGCACGCCGAGACCCCTGAAGGTGCCGGGACCACCGAGGGCGCCGGGACCGCCGGGCGCGCGGAAGGCGTCGAGAAGGGTGCGGCCGTGCCGGATGCCGGCCTCCGGGCCAGCCGCGTCACCCGGACCGCCGACGGACGCGTCATCCTGGACGGCGTCAGCATCAGTCCCGCCCCCGGCACCACCGTCGGCCTCCTCGGACCCAACGGTTCCGGCAAGTCCACGCTCCTGCGGCTGCTCTCCGGCGTCCTCGCCCCGGCCTCGGGCGTGGTCACCCTCGACGGCAGCCCCCTCGGCGAACTGGGCCGCCGCGACATCGCCCGCCGTATCGCGGTGGTCGAGCAACAGGCCGACACACAGGTCGAGTTGAGCGTCCTGGACGTCGTACGCCTCGGCCGCACCCCGCACCGCCGCGCCTGGACACCCCCGTCGCAGGCCGACGAGGAGGCCGTACGCGACGCCCTGGCCCGCACCGGCCTCGCCGACCGCGCCCACCAGTCCTGGCACACCCTCTCCGGCGGTGAACGCCAACGCGTGCAGATCGCCCGCGCCCTCGCCCAGGAACCCCGCGAGCTCCTCCTGGACGAACCCACCAACCACCTCGACATCCAGCACCAGCTCGACCTGCTGAACCTCGTCACCTCGCTGCCGGTCACCAGCGTCGTCGCCCTGCACGACCTCAACCTCGCGGCGATGTACTGCGACCGGCTCGTCGTCCTGCGCGAGGGACGGGTGGTGGCCACCGGGACACCGGGCGACGTACTCACCGAGGACCTCATCGCCGAGGTCTACGGCGTACGGACCGCCGTCACCCGCGACGACTCCGACGGTCCCGACGGCCGTCCGCACGTGCGTTTCCTGGGCACCGTGAGCCGCCCCGCGCCCCAGGAACCCGCGAACGCGTGTCCGGAATGATGTCGGCATCCCTGCGCGCGGCCCCTCGCACGCCTACGCTCAGCCCGTGCTGCGTATCACCGACGCCCGAACAGGCGACCCCGTCACCGCCACCCCGGCCCGCCGGGGCCTGACCCGCGTCGAGGCGCGGGTGGAGCGCCCCGACGCCACCGGCCTGCGCGTGCTCCTGACCGCCGACGTCCTCGTACGGGCCCTGGAGATCGGCGGGACCCCCGTGTGGACCGTACTGACCGGCACGGAGGACCGCGCGGAACTGCGGGCCCGGGCCAGGGCGCTGGGCATCCGGCCGTTCGAGGACGAACGGGACAGCGGCCCCGGCCTCGGCGAGGCCCAGGTGCTGAGCGTGCGCGCCCGGACCGACGGGCCGCCCGACAGCGCGGGCACTGCCGACGAGGCGGCGGGCGTGCTGCGCGTCGAGGTCGCCCCGGCTGACATCGGGAGCGCGGTGCCACAGGACGACGAGAGCGCGTCCGCCCTGCGCCTCGCCCTGCTCGCCCGCCCCCGGGACGAGGAGCTACGGCTCGACGCGGCCGATCTCACGGACGCCGCCGACCAGTTGAAGCACTGGCGGGACGCCGTCGCCGGCTGGGCCACCCGGCCCTCGGGCCCCATCCCCGACCCCGTACGGGACCAGTTGCGCGCCGCCTGGGAGGACGACCTCGACGTACCCGCCGTCCTGGGCGTGCTGCGGAAGGTGGAGACGTCGGGGACCGTTCCGGACGGGGCCCGCTTCGAGACGTACGCCTACGCGGACCGGCTGCTCGGCCTCGAACTGACCCGGGACATCGGCCGCGGGGCTCCGGCGTGATCGCGCGCGCCGGAGGGGGCCCGCTGCGCCGCCTCGTCGTGCTGCGGCACGCCAAGTCCGCCTGGCCGGACGACGTCCCCGACCACGAGCGGCCCCTCGCGTCGCGCGGGCGCCGGGACGCCCCGGCCGCCGGACGGATCCTCGCCGACGCCGACTGCCTGCCGGACCTCGCGCTCTGCTCCACCGCCGTACGCGCCCGGGAGACCTGGGACCTGGCCGCCGCCGAGTGGGGTACGCCGCCTCCCGTGCGCCATGACGCGCGGCTGTACGGGGCGGAGGTGCCCGACCTGCTCGAAGCGGTGCGCGAGGCTCCGGCGGAGGCCGAGACCCTGCTGCTGATCGGGCACAACCCGGGGCTGGAGGAACTGGTCCTCACGCTGGCGGGCGACAGCCTCGACGACGCGCTCGACGACGTCCGTATGAAGTTCCCCACCTCGGCGATCGCGATCCTGGCGTGGCACGGCCCCGGCTGGGAGTCCCTGGGGCCCGGCGCCGCGCTGCTCACGGACGTGATCGTGGCGCGGGGGAAGAGGGCGCGCGGGGAGAAGGGGCGTCGCGGGCGGGGCCGGTAACCCGGCCATGCCCCGCGCCCCTGGGGGGTTTGTTTTTTTGGGTGCGGCGTCGCTGTGGCGGGCGTGCGGGATTGCGCAGTTCCCCGCACCCCCTAGGGGGTGCGGCGTTGCTGTGGCGGGTGTACGCGACTGCGCAGATTCCCGCGTCCCCAGGGGGTGGCGTCGTTGTGGCGGGTGTACGTGAGAGGGCCGTCGTGCGTCCATGGAGGGTGCTTGGCGCGCCTACGCTGGGGGGATGCAGGACGAGTACCGCACCGTGGCCCGCGCAGGGGTGCACGAGACCGAGATCAACCGCTCCCGGTTCCTCTGCGCACTGGCACCGGCGGCCACCGAGCGGGAGGCCCAGGACTTCGTCGCGGCCGTCCGCAAGGAGCACGCGGACGCCTCGCACAACTGCTTCGCGTACGTCATCGGCGCCGACGCCTCCGTACAGAGGGCGAGCGACGACGGCGAACCGGGCGGCACCGCGGGCGTCCCGATGCTCCAGATGCTGTTGCGCCGCGACATGCGCTACGTCGTCGCCGTCGTCACCCGCTACTACGGAGGCGTCAAACTCGGCGCGGGCGGACTCATCCGGGCCTACGGCGGCGCGGTGGGAGAGGCCCTGGACACCCTCGGCACCCTCACCCGCAGGCGCTTCCGTCTCGCGACCGTGACCGTCGACCACCAGCGGGCGGGCAAAGTGCAGAACGACCTGCGTTCCACCGGCCGCGAGGTGCGGGACGTCCGCTACGGGGAGGCCGTCACCATCGAGATCGGCCTGCCGGACGCCGACGTGGAGGCCTTCCGGAGCTGGCTGGCCGACAGCACGGCGGGAACCGCGGGGTTCGAACTGGGCGGAGAGGCGTACGGGGACGCATAAGCCGCACATCGGGCTGTTACGGGAGTAGCCGCCCGTGATGTCCGACCCGGCCGTTAGTCTCGGGGATCATGAGGCTGCTGCACACTTCCGACTGGCATCTGGGCCGGGCGTTCCACCGCGTGAACATGCTCGGGGCCCAGGCCGACTTCATCGGTCACCTCGTCGCGACCGTGCGCGAGCGCGACGTCGACGCCGTGATCGTGTCGGGAGACGTGTACGACCGGGCCGTGCCCCCGCTGGCCGCGGTCGAGCTCTTCGACGACGTGCTGCACCGCCTCGCCGACCTCGGTGTGCCCACGGTGATGATCTCCGGGAACCACGACTCCGCGCGCCGGCTCGGTGTCGGCGCCGGACTCATCGACCGCGCGGGCATCCACCTGCGGACCCAGCCCTCGGCCTGCGGCACGCCCGTGCTGCTGAAGGACGCCTTCGGGGACGTGGCCTTCTACGGGCTGCCGTATCTCGAACCGGCCCTGGTGAAGGACGAGTTCGGGGTGGAGAAGGCGGGCCACGAGCACGTCCTCGCCGCCGCCATGGACCGGGTGCGCGCCGACCTCGCCACGCGCGCGCCGGGCACCCGTTCCGTCGTCCTCGCGCACGCCTTCGTCACGGGCGGCGAGGCCAGCGACAGCGAGCGGGACATCACCGTGGGCGGGGTCGCCGCCGTCCCCGCCGGGGTCTTCGACGGAGTCGACTACGTGGCGCTCGGCCATCTCCACGGCAGCCAGCGGATCACCGGGCGCGTGCGCTACTCGGGCTCCCCGCTGCCGTACTCCTTCTCGGAGACCGACCACCGCAAAAGCATGTGGCTGGTCGATCTGGGAGCCGACGGCTCGGTGGAGGCCGAGCGCCTCGACTGCCCCGTACCGCGCGCGCTGGCCCGCATCCGGGGCGGGCTGGAGGAACTGCTCGCCGATCCGGAACTGGCGCGCCACGAGGAGGCGTGGGTCGAGGCGACCCTCACCGACCCGGTGCGTCCCGCCGACCCCATGGCGAGGCTCACCGAGCGGTTCCCGCACACGCTCAGCCTCGTCTTCGAACCCGAACGGGCACCCGACGACCCGGACCTCTCCTACGCCCGGCGGCTCGCGGGCCGCAGCGACCAGCAGATCGCGGAGGACTTCGTGGCCCATGTGCGCGGCGCGGGACCCGACGAGCGCGAACAGGCCGTGCTCCAGGACGCGTTCGACACCGTCCGCGCCGACGACACGGTCCGCGAGGTCGCCCGGTGACCGCCGCGCACCACTGGAACGGTTCGCTTCGCGCGTTCCGCATCGGAAGGACCCGATGAGGCTGCACCGGCTGCACATCACCGCCTTCGGGCCCTTCGGCGGCGCCCAGGAGGTCGACTTCGACGACCTGTCGACCGCCGGACTCTTCCTGCTGCACGGGCCGACCGGCGCGGGCAAGACCTCCGTCCTGGACGCCGTCTGCTTCGCGCTGTACGGATCCGTACCGGGCGCCCGCCAGGGCGGTTCGCTGCGCAGCGACCACGCCCTCCCCGACGTCCGTACGGAGGTGACGCTCGAACTCACCGTGTCCGGACGCCGGTTGGAGATCACCCGGCAGCCGCCCTTCGCACGCCCCAAGAAGCGCGGCACGGGCACCACGACGGAGAAGGCACAGAGCTGGCTGCGCGAGTACCACGCGCCCGCGGGCTCCTGGAAGGACCTCAGCCGCTCCCACCAGGAGATCGGCGAGGAGGTCACCCAGCTCCTCGGTATGAGCCGCGAGCAGTTCTGCCAGGTCGTACTGCTTCCCCAGGGCGACTTCGCGCGCTTCCTGCGGGCCGACGCCGAAGCCCGCGGCAGGCTTCTCGGCCGCCTCTTCGACACCCAGCGCTTCGCGGCCGTCGAGCAACGCCTGGCCGAGCGCAGGCGCACGGCCGAGACGCAGGTGCGGGCGGGGGACGCCGACTTGCTCGCGGGCGCCCACCGGATGCAGCAGGCGGTCGGCGACCTCGTCGAGCTGCCGCTGCCCGAACTCGCCCCCGGTGATCCGGGGTTGGCCGAAGCCGTGCTGGAGTGGGCGGCGATCAACAGGAGTACGGCCCGCGAGTGGTTCACGATCACCCACCGCGCACAGGCTGCCACCGAGTCGGCGCAGGCAGCCGCGGCCCGTGTACTGGAGGACGTACGCGAAGTCGCGCGGCTGCAGCGGCGGTTCGCCGAGGCGGGGGAGCGGGCCGCCCGGCTGGAGGAGCGTTCGGGGGCCCATCGGGAGGCGCAGGCGCGCATGGAGCGGGGCCGCAAGGCCGAGGCCGTGGCGCCCGCGCTCGGGTTGCGCGAGGCGACCGAGGCCGAGCACCTGCGGGCGGCCGGCGCCGAGGCTCGCGCGCGTGCACGGCTCTCCGAGTCCTTCTCCGAGGCGGGGGCCGCGGGTCTCGCGGCCGCCGCCCGCAAGGCCGCCGAGGAGCTGGGCGGCCTTGAGTCGGCCCGCCGTGGCGAACATCGGCTCACCGAACTCGCCGCTGAACGAACCAAGTTGGACCGTCAGGAGCGCGCCGACGAGGACGTGCTGCACGACGCCGAGCAGTGGCTCGCCGGATGGGAGACGACCAGAGCCGGGCTCCAGACCCGTATCGAGACGGCCCAGGAGGCCGCCACCCGGGCCGAACAGCTCGCCGTGCAGCGCGAACCGGCCCAGGCGCGGCTCGGCGCCGCCCGGCTGCGCGACCAGCTCGCCGGGGACACCGACGAGGCCCACGCGCGCGTGCTCGCCGCGCGCGAAGAGGCGGCGGACGCGCGCACCCACTGGCTGGACCTGAAGGAACAGCGGCTCAAGGGCATCGCCGCGGAACTCGCCGCGAACCTCGTGGACGGTGCGGCCTGCGCCGTCTGCGGCGCCACCGCGCATCCCGCTCCCGCCCGGAAGGTCGACGGACACGTCGACCAGCGGACCGAGGACGCCGCCCTCGCCGCGTACCAGAGCGCCGACGAACGGCGTACGGAGGCGGAGCGCCGCCTCGGGGTCGTCCGTGAGGCGCTGGCCGCCGCGACCGCGGAGGCGGGCGACACCCCCACCGGCCGACTCGCCGAGCAGGCCGAGGAGTTGGAGCGTCGACACGCCGAGGCGCGGGGCGCCGCCTCCGGGCTGCACGCGGCCGGTGAGGCGCTGCGGCAGGCCGAGCACGAGCACGAACGCCGGCTCGCCGCGCACCAGGAGGCCGCGGTGCGCGGCGCCTCGCGCAGCGCGCGCCGGGACGCCCTCGCCCGTGAAACGGCCACTCTGGAAGAGGAGTTGGCGCAGGCCAGAGGTGCGGCCAGCAGTGTGGCCGAGCGGGCCGCCCAGCTGGAGCGGCAGGTCTCGACGCTCACGGAGGCCGCGGACACCGCGCGCGTCGCGGCGGACACCGCCCAGCGGCTCAAGGACGCCGACGCGCGACTCGCCGACGCGGCCTTCCGCGCCGGGTTCGACACGCCGCAGGCCGCCGCGGCGGCCCTCCTCGACGACGTGGCCCACCGGGAGCTGCAACGACGGCTCGACGCCTGGCAGCAGGAGGAGGCGACGGTCCGCGCGGTGCTCGCGGAGACCGAGACGGCCGCCGCCGCGGACCGGCCGCCCGCCGACGTCCACACCGCCGAACAGACCGCCGCCGTGGCCGTGCGGCGCATGCGCGAAGCGGCCTCGGCACGCGACGCGGCGGCCCGCCGCTGCAGCGAACTGGACCGGCTCACCCACCGGGCCACCGCGTCCGTGCGCCGGCTGGGGCCGCTGCGCGAGGAGTACGACCGGGTGGCCCGCCTCGCGACGCTCGCGGCCGGCACCTCGGCGGACAACGAACGCAGGATGCGCCTGGAGTCGTACGTCCTCGCCGCCCGGCTGGAACAGGTCGCGGCGGCGGCCAGCGCACGGCTGCAGCGCATGTCCGCCGGGCGGTACACGCTCGTCCACTCCGACGACCGGGCCGGGCGGGGCCGCAGCGGCCTCGGGCTGCACGTCGTCGACGCCTGGACCGGGCGCGAGCGCGACACCGCGACGCTCTCCGGCGGCGAGACGTTCTTCGCCTCCCTCGCGCTCGCGCTGGGCCTCGCGGACGTGGTCACCGACGAGGCGGGAGGCGTCCGGCTCGACACCCTCTTCATCGACGAGGGCTTCGGCAGCCTCGACGACCAGACGCTCGACGAGGTCCTGGACGTACTGGACTCACTGCGGGAGCGGGACCGCAGTGTCGGCATCGTCAGCCATGTCGCTGATCTGCGGCGCCGGATCCACGCACAACTGGAGGTCGTGAAGGGGCGTTCGGGGTCGGTCGTCCGGCAGCGGGGCGGCGACGGCGGCTGACGTACGCGGGCGGGCGTCGGGTGGGCGTTGGGTGGGCCGTCGTGCGGCTGTCGCTGTCGCTGTCGCTTGTTGTTCCTTGTTGCGGTGCTGCGGCCGTTCGAGGGCTCAGCGGCCGAGAGGGCGTCGTGGCAGGGGGGACGAGTACACGACGCTCGTCGTCACCGAGCCGAGCGTGCCGATCCGGCCCGACACCTCCTCAAGGTGGCTCATCGAACGGGTCGCGACCTTGATCACGAAGCAGTCGTCGCCCGTCACGTGATGCGCCTCCAGGATCTCGGGGGTGGCCGCGATCAGATCGTGGAACGGCTTGTAGTTGCCGTTCGGGTAGCGCAGCCGCACGAACGCGAGGATCGGCAGGCCGAGGCTCTCCGGGTCCACGACCGCCGCGTACCCCTGGATGATCCCCGCCTCCTCCAGACGCCGCACCCGCTCGGTGACCGCGCTCGCGGACATGGAGACGGCACGGGCCAGTTCGGCGAAACCGGTGCGGCCCTCGCGCTGGAGGACTTCGAGAATGCGCCAGTCGGTGGCGTCCGGGGAATACGCGGTCATGACCGAGGAATAGCAGGGGAATCCCCGGCGGATCAAGCCCGAGGCCGGGGATCATGCCTTCAGCGGGGAGCGTCACCGGCCGTAGATTCGGCCCATGAAGAGCAGCGCTGTTTCCCGTAACCCTGTACTGCGCGTCGCCCCCGCCTCGCCCGCGGCGGCCGTCGCCCACTTCTCGGCGAGCCTCGCCTTCCACGCCGACGTGTCCGACGTCGCCGCCGCGCTGGCGGCCGACGGCGGCGACAGCGGAGGCCGTGACGGCGGCGATCGCCCCGGGTTCGTCGTCGTCGACTCCCGGTCCACGGAGTCCTGGGACCAGGGCCATGTGCCCGGCGCGATCCACCTGCCCACCGCCCAGATCCCCGAACAGGCCGGACACCTGCTGGACAGGGCGGTACCGGTCGTCACCTACTGCTGGGGCCCCGGCTGCAACGGCGGGACCCGGGCCGCCCTCGCCCTCGCCGAACTCGGCTACCAGGTCAAGGAGATGCTCGGCGGGTTCGAGTACTGGGTGCGCGAGGGCTTCGAGTTCGAGAACTGGGAAGGGCGCGAACGGCGTGCCGCGGACCCGTTGACGGCACCGGTCGGGGCCGCGGACTGCGGTTGCTGAGGGGCGTACGGACTCAGTCGCGTATCGGCTCGGTGGCCGGGCAAAGGAATCGTCAATTACGGTCCGTCCGGGCGTGTAGTTTCTGCCCATGGCGAGTTATGCGGACCCCAGTTCGGTCGAGCGGGTCGAACAGGTGGAGTGGGTCGAGTCCGGCGGTGGGCCGCTCATAGCGATCCCGGAAGTGGTGCTGCCGTTCTGGACGGGGGCCGACGGCGACGAACTGGCCTCCGACTACGACCGGGCGTGCGAGGTGGAGGGCCTGATCGGCCTGGTGCCCGTCGGCAACACCACGGCCCTCGTCCTGGGCGACGAACCGGCCGCCACCACCTACCTGCCCGAACACGGCACGTTCGTACGGTGGTCCGCGGGCGACTCGGAGCGTGAGCTGCTGGCCGGAGTGCCGGACGCGCTCGCGACCGCGGAGTGGGGGCGCGAGGTGCACTGGCAGGTCCCCGGGACCGTCGTGCTGTTCGACGCGGCGTGGCCGGGGCGCCGGGCCGAGAGCCCGGGGCACCTGCGGATCACCCTCGAACCGGGCCGGTACGCGGTCCGCGCGGCGCACGCCGAACCGGGCCCCGAGACCTGGATCGGACTCGTCCAACTGAGGCCGCTGGAAAGCTGATCGAGGGTGAGGGGGTGCGCCGTCGGTGAACCGGCGGTGAACCGGCGGTGAACCGACGGACGAGCCCCGCCGCGGAAAATGGCATGCGCGCGGCCCGTACGCCGCCCATCATGGACCGCCATGCCTCAACTCCCCTCATCCGCAAGCACATCCGAAGAACTCGCGCCCGCGGTTGAAGATCTGCGCCGTGAGCCGCTGCCGTTGCGCGGGCGGACCGCTCTCGTCACGGGGGCCGGCCGCCGCGCGGGGATCGGCTACGCCGTGGCCCGGCGCATGGCCGCGTACGGAGCGAGCGTCTATCTGCACCATCACGTGCCGCACGATGCCGCGATGCCCTGGGGGGCGGACCGTCCTGAGGCGGTGGCGGCCGGAGTGCGCGAAGCGCTCGGCGACCCCGGCGCCCGGGTCGTCCACGGACCGGGCGACCTCTCCGAGCCGGGCGCACCGGCCGAGCTGATCGCCCGAGCGGCGGACGCGCTCGGCGGGCGGATCGACATCCTCGTCGCCAACCACGCGCTCAGCGGTTCGGACGGGCCGCTGGACGTGATCGACGCGGCGATGCTCGACGCGCACTGGGCCGTCGACACCCGGTCGGTGATCCTGCTCGTCCAGGCCTATGCCCGGCTGCGTACCGCGTTGCCGGCGGGTGCCCCGGGCGGACGGGTCGTGATGATGACGTCCGGTCAGGACATCGCGGGCGGGATGCCGGGCGAGATCGCGTACGCCCTGCAGAAGGGCGCCCTCGCGTCGGTGACCCGCTCCCTGGCGACCACGCTCGCCGAGCACGCCGTCACCGTGAACACCGTCAACCCGGGTCCGGTGGACACCGGCTACCTGACCGGGGAGGCGCACGGGGCGGTCGCCTCGATGTTCCCGGCCGGACGCTGGGGAAGACCGGACGATCCCGCCCGCCTCATCGCCTGGCTCGCCACGGACGAGGCCGGGTGGATCACCGGCCAGGTCATCGACTCGGAGGGCGGCTTCCGACGCTGAGGCGTTCGTGTGCGACCGGGCGGCGGTGCGGTGCCCGGCTGCACCGGCCGTACCGGCGGCGCTGAGTGGCTATGGGGCACGCGCGATGCCCGCTGCGCCCGCTATGCCCGCTGCGCCGGCGGGGTCGAGCGGCTGTGGTGCATCCGCGTCGCCCGCGGATCCCGCGGTATCCGCTGCGCCGGGCAGTCGTACGGCGTCCGGGGCGGCGCGGTGCGGCCGTGCGGCACCGGCAACACCGGCGGCACTTGGAGCACCAATACCCGCGGCACCCGCGGCACTCGCGGCACCCGGAGCCCCCGGAGCACCCGCCGCACTCGCCGCCCCCGGAGCCCCCGGAGCGCCGAGGAGCGGTCGAGTGCAGGCCGGGGGTCTCCCGGCGCCGATACGGCCCCCCCGATAGACTCGACCGCATGGTCCGATCGTTCCGTGGTGACGCGAGCCCCGGGATGTGGCGGCGGGAGGCGGGCACCGTGGTGCTTCGGGTTCCGCCGTTTCCGGAGCAGGCGGTGGCCCCTTTCGCCATCATCGCCGGGCTGCAGGTCCCCAGTGTCCCCACCGAGTGGGCGCCCCACGCACACCCCCGGCACGAACTCGTCTGGGTGCGCGGTGGAACGCTGACCTCCCGCGTGGCGGACCGCGTCTTCACCGTGTCCGAGGGGCACGGGCTGTGGATGCCCGCCGGAGTGGTGCACGGCGGCCGGGCGACCGCGGGCGCGAAGTTCTACGAGGCCTTCTTCGCCCCCGACCGGGCGCCGCTCGCGTTCGCTGAGCCGACGGCGATCGCGATGACGCCGTTGCTGGAGTCACTGCTGACGCACCTGTCCCGTACGGATCTCGACGCGACGGCCAGGGCGCGCGCCGAGTCCGTCGTGTTCGACGTGCTCCAGCCGTCGGAACACCAGTTCGCGCTGCAACTGCCCGGCGACGCCCGGATAGACGCGATCGCCGAAGCCCTCCTGGACGATCCCGCCGACAACCGCTCCCTGGAGGAGTGGGCGCGCCACCTGGGGATCAGTGACCGCACGATCACCCGCGCGTTCCGCCACGCGACAGGCCTGTCCTTCGCGCAGTGGCGACAGGTGCTGCGCGTCCACCGGGCACTGAACCTCCTCGCCGAGGGATTCGACGTGACGACCGTGTCCGAGACGCTCGGCTACGCGCAGCCCAGCACCTTCATCGCCTCGTTCCGGCGGGTCATGGGCACCACGCCGGGCGCGTTCTTCGATCCGGCGGACGGAACCCCCGGCCCTTCCGAAGGTGTCCGGAATCCCGTATTGCCTGTCCAAAACTCCTGATTGCCGACATCGGAAGCGGAACATACTCTTCTGGGAGTTAGGCAACCCTTAGTTCGGCGGACCGCCGGGCCGGGGGAATGCCGTATCCCCTGTTTCTCCGAGCGTCCGGACCCATTGATGTTCACAAGCCCCCTCCGGCGCGCCGGTCGTCCCGTGGCCGACCCCGCCCTGCCGGTGGCCGCCCTCAACGGGCACGACCTGGTCCTGCGGTACGGCGGCACACCGGTCGTCCACGGTGTTTCGCTGTCCCTGGCACCCGGCCGCGCGACCGCCCTGGTGGGGCCGAACGGGAGCGGGAAGTCCACGCTGCTGCGCGCCCTCTCCCGACTGCACCGGGTGGACGGCGGCCGACTGACGCTCGGCGCCCCCGACGGGCCGCACGAGCATGACGCGGCCCTGCTCAGCGCCCGTAGGTTCGCCCGCGAGGTCACGCTGTTCTCGCAGTCGCGGCCCGCGCCCCAGGGTCTGACGGTCGCGGAGGTCGTCGCGTTCGGACGGCACCCGTACCGGCGCGGCTTCGCCGGACCGACCGCCGAGGACCGCACCGCCATCGACCACGCCATGGGCGTCACCGGCGTACGCGACATGGCGGACCGGCCGGTCGGGGAACTCTCCGGCGGGGAGATGCAGCGGGTCTGGCTCGGCGCCTGCCTGGCCCAGGACACCGGCGTGGTGCTGCTGGACGAACCGACCAACCACCTGGACCTGCGCTACCAGATCGAGACCCTCGATCTGATACGCGATCTCGTCGAGGAGCACGGCATCGCGGTCGGGGTCGTCCTGCACGACCTCGACCAGGCGTCCCGCGTCGCGGACACGCTGGTCCTGATGCGCTCCGGCCGCGTCCACGCGGCGGGGAAACCCGTCGACGTCCTCACCGCGGAGAACATCGGCGAGGTCTACGACATCCGTGTCGAGGTCGGCGTCGACCCGCGCACCGGCCGTCTCCGTATCGACCCGCTCGGCCGCCATCCCGCCTGAGCCCGTCGCCTGAACCCCTGTAGGACGACAGCCCACCACGGCGGCACGTCTGCCGCCGTACCGCACGCCGTACCGCACGTCCTACCGAAGTGCGTCTCATCGCGTCGCGGCACCTCCATGCCGCGACACGCCCCGTCACGAACAAGCAAGAGACGCGTCGCGAACAGCAAGAAGCGCGTCGCGGACAACAAGAAAGAGGACCCCTCATGAACCGTGCCCGTCTCCTGGCGGCATCGGCCTCCACAGGACTCGTCGTCCTCGCCGCAACGGCCTGCGGCACGACCGACGTCGACGACAAGGCCGACGCCGGCAGCAGCGCGAGCGCGTCGCCCGCGTCGCAGAGCTGTGCCGACGACACCACGGCCACCTCGACGAAGCCGGTCTCCTTCAAGGACGGCGTCGGCCGGCAGGTCGAGCTGGACAAGCCCGCCAAGCGGATCGCGGTCCTGGAATGGCAGCAGGTCGAGGACGCGCTCACCCTGTGCGTCACCCCCACCGCGGTCTCCGACGCGAAGGGGTACAGCACCTGGGTCAGCGCCGAGAAGCTGCCCAGCGGCGTGACCGACATCGGCACCCGTGAGGAGCCCGACCTCGACACCCTCTACGCGGCGAAGCCCGACCTCATCGTCGTGGAGGCGTTCGACGCCGACGACGAGACCCTCAAGAAGCTGGAGAAGCGCGGCGTCCCCGTGATGGCCACGCGCGGCGCGTACCCGAAGGACCCGATCGGGAACATGCGCGACGTGTTCAGCATGATCGGCGAGGCGACGGGCCGCACCGAGCGGGCCGACCAGGTCCTCAAGGAGTTCGACGACCACCTCGCGACGGCGAAGAAGCAGGTCACCGACGCCGATCTGCCCACGAAGGACTTCCTGTTCTTCGACGGCTGGCTCGAGGGGGGCAACCTCACGGTCCGGCCCTACAGCGACGGCGCCCTCTTCACCGAGATAGGCAAGGAGCTGGGCATGAACCCCGTGTGGACCGCCGACGTCAACAAGGCCCACGGCGACGGAGGCGTCGACAAGTCCTACGGCCTGGCGCAGACCGACGTCGAAGGCCTCACCTCGGTGGGCGACGCCAACCTCTTCTACGCCAATGACGAGGGCGCCGGCGGATACGTCGCCGCGCTGGAGAAGAACCCGCTCTGGAAGTCCATGCCGGCCGTCAAGGAAGGCCGCGCGCACGCGTTCCCGGCCCGGGTGTGGGGCGCCGGCGGCCCGCGTTCCTGCGCGCAGGCGATCGACGCCTACGTCGACGTACTCGACAAGAAGTGAGCACGACGCAGACATCGGCACCCCGGAAGGAAGCAGTGCCGCCGCGCGTGGAGCGCGGCGGCGGCCCTTCCGGGGTGGCCGTCCTGGCACTCCTGCTCGTCGTGACCGTCCTGGTCGGCATGTGGCATCTGACGCAGGGGACGTCGGGCATCGGTGTCACCGACCTCGTGCGGTACTTCGCCGGGGAACGGGCGGACACCGGCGGGACCGCGGTCAGCGAGATCCTCATCGGCTCGCGCCTGCCGCGTCTGTTCGCGGGCGTGGCGGTGGGCTTCGCCCTCGGCTGCGCCGGCGCGCTGCTGCAGTCCGTCACGCACAACACGCTCGCCTCACCCGACACCCTCGCGGTCACGGCCGGCGCCTACTTCACGCTCACGCTCGTCGCGGCCTTCGGGCTCACCGTCCCGCTCTGGGCGTCGGGCGCCGTCGCCTTCGCCGGCGGTCTGGTCGCGGCGGCGCTCGTCCTGCTTCTCGCGGGCAAGGCCGCGGGCACCACCGGTACGCGTCTCGTCCTCGCCGGATCGGCGACGGCGATGGCCCTGGACGCGGCGAGCGGGATGCTCCTCATCCTGTTCAAGCAGAACACCACCGGCCTCTTCGCCTGGGGGAGCGGCTCGCTCGCCCAGCTGAACATCGACGCGTCGGTACGCGCCCTGCCCGTGGTGGCCCTGGTGCTGTGCGTCGCCCTGGCGCTGTCCCGGCGGCTCGACGTGATGAACCTCGGCGACGACGCCGCCGCCACCCTCGGTGTGCCGATCCGGACCACCCGCGTGACCGCCGTGGTCTGCGCGGTGCTCCTGACCGGCACGGCGGTCACCCTCGCGGGCCCGATCGCCTTCGTCGGCCTCGGCGCCCCCGTCCTGGCCCGCCTGATCGCGGGACGCGTCAGGGCACTGCGCCCGCACCTCCTCCTGGTGCCCGCCGCCGGGCTGCTCGGCGCGCTGCTCATCCTGCTCGCGGACGCGACCCTGCGCGCCGTCCAGGGCGCGGACGGGGCCGCCTCCATTCCCACCGGCGTGCCCACCGCGCTCCTCGGCGCGGTCGTGATCGTGGTCCTCGCGCTCCGCCTGCGCGACACGGGCGCGCTCCGCCGGCCGCCGCACGCCCGGGTCGCCGCACGCTCGCGCCGCGCGTACCTCCTCGTGGTGCTCGGCGCGGTGACTCTCCTGGCGGCGACGGCCCTCGTCGCGGTCCTGGCGGGAAGCCTCTGGCTGCGTACGGGAGACCTCGTGCTGTGGGCCCAGGGCGCCGCCCCCGACCTGATCGGGCAGGCACTCGACGACCGGACACCGCGTGTGCTCGCCGCGATCCTCGCCGGTGCGGCCCTCGGGCTGGCCGGCTGCGTCGTACAGAGCGCGGTGCGCAACCCGCTCGCGGAACCGGGCGTACTCGGCATCACGGCCGGCGCCGGGCTCGGTGCGGCGGCCGTCGTCACCTCGGGTCTGTCCGGCGGAAGGCCGCTGCTCATCGTGGTCGCGGTCACGGCGGGGCTCGCCACGTTCGCGGTGATCGCCCTGCTGTCCTGGCGGGGCGGCTTCCTGCCCGACCGGTTCGTACTGATCGGCATCGGCTGCGGGTACGGCCTCAGCGCCGTCACCACGTTCCTGCTGCTGCGCGCCGACCCGTACAACACGCCCCGGATCTTCACCTGGCTCTCCGGTACGACGTACGGGCGCACGTTCCCCGACGTCGTACCGGTCGCGGTGGCCCTGGCGATCGCCCTTCCCGTGCTGCTCGCCATGCGTGACCGGCTCGACCTGCTCGCCGTCGACGAGGACACCCCGCGCATCGTCGGCGTCAGGCCGGTCCGTACACGTTTCGCGGCCCTGGCGATCGCCGCGGTGCTCGCGGCGCTCAGCGTGATCGCCGTCGGAGTCGTCGGCTTCGTGGGGCTCGTCGCCCCGCACCTCGCCCGGTCACTGGTGGGCGCCCGGCACGGCCGCGCGATCCCGGTCGCGATGCTGCTCGGCGCACTGCTGGTCTGCGTGGCCGACGCGCTCGGCCGCACGGTCGTGGCACCCGCCCAGGTACCGGCGGGCCTCATGATCGCCCTGGTCGGCGGCCCGTACTTCATCTGGGTGCTCAGGAAGTCCCGCGCGTGACGCCGGGCCGACCCCGGACCACCGCCGTGACACAACAGCAGGAGATGTCCGTGAAGAGTGTCGTCCCGTTCGAGCGCGACATCCCGAACCCGCTGCTCGGACAGCTGGACGTGCCGGAGCGCTGGCACGCGGTCGACCGTTCCGCCCACGCACCGCACCTCGTGGCGGTGCCGGGTGCCGACGGCGGTGCCGAGCGTGCGGAATGGGCCGCCGCCGCGCTCGTGACGGCCCGCCCCGGCACGGCGTATCTGAAGATCGTCGACGCCGTGGGCGACGCACCGGCAGCCGTCCGGGCCGTCGTCCACCACGCACGCGAGCGAGGGCTCGCGCAGGTCAAGTGGGAAGGGTGGACGGTGACACCGGAAGTCGCCGCCGCCTCCGGCTTCACGCCGCTGCGGCCTCCGCTCGCGCAGTCGGAGGGCGCGGCGGGCCCACCTGCCGGTCACGTCCGCTGGCTGCACGACGACGACCCGGCGACCGGACCCGCGCGCCACGACGGGTACCCCGGCCCTCCGTACTACGGGCAGTCCACGCACTTCACGTGCGGTGCCGTCACCGCCCTGGTCGCGCAGGCGCACGCGGGGACGCTGGCGAGGGAGGCCCTCGACCGCGAGGCGGAGCTGACGCTGTGGCGCGGCGCGACCAACTTCCCCGCGTGCGAACCCGTCGGTCTCGGCGTCGCCGTACGCCGCGCGTGGCCGTCGTCCCCCGTCACCGTCCATCTCGACACGGACCGGCCGGTGCTGCTCGGCCACTACCCGGAGAACGAGCAGGAGTGGCGTGCCCTTCTCCAACGCACCTCGCGTACGGAGGCCGGGCGGACCGGTGTGCCGATCGACCCGGACCGCCTCTCCCTGACCGCGATCCGGGACGCGCTCGGCCGGCGGGAGCACGTGCTGCTCCTCGTCTCGCTCGCCGCGATGCAGGGGTTCGACGTACCGCACTGGGTGCTCTGCCACGGCGTCGTACCCGGCGCCGTCGTGATCGACGACCCGTGGGCCAACGCGGCGACGGGGGACACCTGGGTGGACGCCCACCTGCTGCCGGTCTCCGACCGGTCGCTCGACACGATGTCCAGCTTGTCGACCGACTCGACCGACTCGACCGACTCGACCGACTCGAATGCCTCGGCGGACCCGGCGGACCCGGCGGACCCGGCGGACCCGGCGGACCCGGCGGACTCGTTGTATCCGGCGGCGGGCGGCTTTCGCGGGGCCGTGGTGATCGGCCGCCGATCCTGACCCTCACAGCGCTGATCGGCGGCCGGCACGCCAGGCCGGGTGGGGCAGGGACTGTCCGCCCCGGCCCCACCCGGCCGCCGTGCCATCCGCTGTCAGAGCCGGGACAGTTCGTCCACCAGGTCGTCCAGGCCCAGCGACCCCTGGGACAGTGCCGCCATGTGCCACGCCTTCGCGTCGAACGCGTCCCCATGGCGCTTGCGCGCGTTCTCCCGGCCCAGCAGCCAGGCGCGCTCGCCGAGCTTGTAGCCGATGGCCTGGCCGGGGATGGAGAGGTAGCGGGTCAGCTCGCTCTCCACGAAGTCCGCGGGGCGGCTGCTGTGCGAGCCGAAGAACTCCTGGGCCAGCTCCGGGGTCCAGCGCTCGCCCGGGTGGAAGGGCGACTCCGCCGGGATCTCCAGCTCCAGGTGCATACCGATGTCGACGATCACTCGGGCCGCGCGCATCATCTGCGCGTCCAGGTAGCCGAGCCGCTCCTCGGCGTCCTTGAGGTAGCCGAGTTCGTCCATGAGCCGTTCCGCGTACAGGGCCCAGCCCTCGCAGTTGGCGCTGACGCCGCCGATGGTCGCCTGGTAGCGGGAGAGGTCCTCGGCGACGTGGACCCACTGGGCGAGCTGGAGATGATGGCCGGGCACGCCCTCGTGGTACCAGGTCGACACCAGGTCGTACACCGGGAAACGGGTCTGTCCCATCGTCGGCAGCCACGTACGGCCGGGGCGTGAGAAGTCCTCGGACGGTGCCGAGTAGTACGGGGCGGCGGCGCCGCCCGGCGGGGCGATGCGGGACTCCACCTTCCGTACCCGCTCGGCGAGGTCGAAGTGGGTGCCGTCCAGTTCCTCGATCGCCTGGTCCATCAGGCTCTGCAGCCACTCGCGGACCTCGTCGACGCCTTCGATGTGCCTGCCGTGCTCGTCGAGATGGGCGAGCGCCACCCACGGCGTCGCGGCGCCGGGCAGCACCTTCTCGGCCTCCTTCTTCATCTCGGCGAACAGCCGGTGGTACTCGGCCCAGCCGTACGCGTACGCCTCGTCCAGGTCGAGATCCGTACCGTTGAAGTACCGTGACCAGCGCGCGTACCGCTCACGGCCCACCGTGTTCGGCGCGCCCTCGATCGCGGGCGCGTACACGTCACGCATCCAGTCGCGCAGCGCGACCACGGCGGCGGTCGCCGTCCGGGCGGCCTCGTCGAGTTCCGCGCGCAGGGACTCCGGGCCCGCCGACGCGAAGTCCTCGAACCAGCCGCGGCCCGAACCGTCCGTGTCCGACCACTCGGTGAGCTGCCCGACGAAGGTCGCGGTCGGGCGCGGGCCCGCGTACAGCTTGCGCTCCAGGCCGAGGGAGAGGCATGCGCGATAGCCGTCGAGGGCCGTCGGCACCGCCCGCAGCCGCTGGGCGATCGCGGCCCAGTCCTCGTCGGTGTCCGTCGGAGTCACGGTGAAGACCTCGCGCACCGCGTGCACGGCCGTGTGCATGTTGCCGACGGCCCGCAGGCTCTCCTCGGCCTCGTGCACGCCGAGTTCGGCGGTGAGGCGCTCGCGCAGCAGGCGTGCGCACCGGCGCTCGATGTCACTGTCCGCGCCGGGCTGCCGCTCCGCCTCGTCGAGCCGGGCCAGCGTCGTCCTCGCCAGCCGCGCGAGCGCCTCCTGGCCGCCGGGCGAGGTGTCGGGCAGCCTGCTGGAACTCTCCTTCACGCCGAGGTACGTACCGGTGACCGGGTCGAGGGCGATGAGCTCGTCGACATAGGTGTCGGCGACCTCACGGGGCAGCGGGTTCTTCGTCTGTGACATACATCCATCCTCATACGCGGACGGCCGCCGCGTCAGCCCCGTTTTCGAGGCCTTTTGCCTTGTCAGCCCGATTTCGCCGAGGGCGTGACACCCGAGGCCGAGGTGCCCTGCGGGTCGGGCGGCAGCAGGGGGCCGCAGTCCCACTGCTGGAAGATCAGCCGGGTCTCGACGCGCGCCACCTCGCGGTGCGCGGTGAAACCGTCGAGCACCAGCCGCTGCAGATCCGCCATGTCGGCGACCGCGACATGCACCAGATAGTCGTCCGGCCCGGTGAGATGGAAGACCGTCCGCGACTCGGGCAGCGATCTGATCCGCTCCACGAACGGCCCGACCAACTCCCGTCGATGCGGCCTGACCTGCACGGACAGCAGCGCCTCCAGGCCCCGTCCCAGCTTCGCCGGATCGAGCCGCAGCTGATGGCCGAGGATCACTCCCGAGCGCCGCAGCCGGGTGACCCGGTCCAGGCAGGTCGAGGGAGCCACCCCGATCTGCGCGGCGAGATCCCGGTACGTGGTCCGGGCGTCGTTCTGCAGAAGCCGCAGAAGATGCAGGTCCACCGGGTCCAGTACGACGGATTCGGCCATGCGGCGAACGTAACACGGTGTTTCGCGCCATCGCCCCGGTTGTTGTTCAGGCTGCCGTGCATGGATCTCGGCAGCACTGACATACGCGACGTGTACGACGACATGGCGGACGCAGCGAACACGGCGGACGCAGCAGCGGACATGGCAGACGGGGCGGACACGGCAGGCGGGGCGGGCGGGGCGTCGGGGCTCGCTGTGCGGGCCCTGGACACCGAGGCCGTGCACGCGGGGCGGGACGATCTCGCCCGGCAGGGCCTGCACGCCGTGCCGATCGATCTGTCCACGACCTATCCGTCGTACGACAGCCGGGGCGAGGCGGCCCGTATCGACGCCTTCGCCACCGACGGGGCCCAGCCGGACGGCCCGCCGGTCTACGGCCGGCTCGGCAACCCGACCGTCGCCCGCTTCGAGACGGCGCTCGCCCGGCTGGAGGGCACGCAGAGCGCCGTCGCCTTCGCGAGCGGCATGGCCGCGCTGAGCGCGGTGCTCCTCGTACGCAACTCCATGGGACTGCGCCATGTCGTGGCCGTGCGGCCCCTCTACGGCTGCAGCGATCACCTGCTGACGGCCGGTCTCCTCGGCTCCGAGGTGACGTGGGTCGACCCCGCCGGGATCCAGGACGCCCTGCGGCCCGACACCGGTCTGGTCCTGGTCGAATCACCTGCCAATCCGACGCTCGCCGAACTCGATCTGCGGGCGATCGCCCACGCCTGCGGGAGCGTTCCGCTGCTCGCCGACAACACCTTCGCCACCCCCGTGCTGCAACGGCCCGTCGAACAGGGGGCGCGGCTCGTGCTCCACAGCGCCACCAAGTACCTGGGCGGGCACGGCGACGTGATGGCCGGAGTGGTGGCCTGCGACGAGGAGTTCGCCGGACGGCTGCGGCAGATCCGCTTCGCCACGGGCGGCGTGCTGCATCCGCTCGCCGGCTATCTGCTGCTGCGCGGACTGTCGACGCTGCCCGTACGGGTGCGCGCCGCCTCCGCGAACGCCGCGGAACTGGCCCGGCGCCTGACCGACGACCCGCGGGTCGCCCGCGTCCACTATCCGCGGATCGGCGGCGCCATGATCGCGTTCGAGGTCCATGGCGACCCGCACGAGGTGATCGCCGCGGTCCGGCTGGTCACCCCGGCGGTGAGCCTCGGCAGCGTCGACACGCTGATCCAGCACCCCGCCTCGATCAGCCATCGCGTCGTGGACGCGGAGGACCGGCGGGGGAGCGGCGTGAGCGACCGGCTGCTGCGGCTGTCGGTGGGTCTCGAGGACGTCGAGGACCTCTGGCGGGACCTGGACGGGGCGTTGGGGACGAACGTATCGACGTGAGCCCGAGCGGTTGAGGTGAGCCCGCGACGGTGGCGGGGGGGGGGGCCCCCCGCCGGGCCCCCCCCCGAAGGGGGGGGGGTTTTGTGAAAAACCCCCCCCCCCCCCCCACCAACAAAAAGAGTAGA
>NZ_JBHXTO010000069.1:0-47648 GCF_042677425.1 Streptomyces sp. NPDC127119
GTTCGGGGACAGCGCCCCCGAGGCAGGTACGGGAACGGGTAGGGGCGGCGGGGGCGAAAACAAGGCGCTACCCCCCAACCCCCGCCAACCGATACGCATCCAACGCCAACGTCATCTCGATCAGGTCCCGCGGTCGCGCCAACGACCGCGACGTCAGCTGTTCGAGCCGTCGCAGGCGGTTGAAGACGGTGTTCCGGTGGCAATACAGCCGCCCCGCCGCCCGCCCGGCAGACCCCTCACAGCTCAGCCACGCGTCAAGCGTCTCCAACAGCACGGCCCGATCGGGCGGTTCGAGTTCCAGCAGGGAACCGAACACGTCCGCCACCAGCCGCGACGCCAGCTCGGGCTGGCTGACGACGAGCGCCGTGGGCATCCGCTGATCGAGCCGCACGACGGCACTGGCGTCCGGCGGACACGTACGCAGGGCCAGCTCGGCGAGCCGCCGCGCCCGCCCCAGCTCGGCCAGCCCGGCGACCACGGGACTGATCCCGCCGGGACCGGAACACCGCCCGTCGAGCGCGCGGGCGACCCCGTCGAGCCCCTGCCCGGGCCCGAGCGCCACCACCCCCACCTCGCAGTCGGCCCGCATCCGCCAGACGAACCGCAGGCCCGCCCCCTCCACGGGCCGCCGCAACGGCTCGCGCCGCTCCGAGCGCAGGACGACCACCGCGTACGGACCCCGCTCGGGAAGATCGAGACCGGCGGCGGCGCGCGCCGCGAGACCGGGCGCCTCCTGGCCCTCCAGGAGCGCGTCGAGGAGTGCCTGGAGCCGTTCGTCGGTACGCCTCCGCAGCTCCATCTCGGTCGCCCGGTACGCCTCGGTCGCCGTCGCGGCCTGCGCGTCGACGGCGGACCACACCATGGTCGCCGACCGCATCAGCACGCCGAGACGCTCCGGCTCCTTGCCGGCCGCCGCCTCAAGCAGCGCGTCCCACACCAGATAGCCGGCGGAGCGGTACGCGTGCACCAGCAGCTCCAGCGGCAGGCCCTGCTGGGCCCGGCGCCGGCCCGCGTCCTCCGCGTACTCCAGATCGCGGCGGGGCGAGTCCCGGGGCGCGGAGATCGTCTCGATCCCGATCCGCATCGCGTCCTGGGCCTCCCGCCACTGCTGGTCGTACGGCAGGAACTCCCCGTAGACGGGGGAGTGTTCGGCCAGTTGCCGCATGTGCTCGTCGACGAGTTCCGGCAGCCGCTCCAGCAGCGCCGTGCAGGACTCGGCGAGCAGCTTCCAGTCATGACCGGTACGCCTTCTGCGGGCTCCCATGGCCGGAGGATGCCACCTGTGTGCCGCCCCGCACAGGCCCCTGACACGCGGTGTTGTGCGCGCGCACAACGCCTGCCCGCACCCGCTGGTCACCCGCAGCGATTCGCCCGCGCCCCGTGGACGGACGCCTCCACCGGTGCTGTGGTGAGCGCCACACCGGACGTGAACACGTCGGGTGCGAGGCGATCAGGAGCGCGATGACCGCGATGACAGGGGGAATGCCATGGGTGGGTCGGGGCTGGCCGTACGGGACCTGTCGGTCGGATACGGGCCCGTACGAGCACTGCGCCAGGTGTCCCTGGAGGTGCCGGAAGGAGCCGTCGTCACGGTCCTCGGCGGCAACGGCGCGGGCAAGACGACCCTCCTGCGGGCCGTCTGCCGGACCCTGTCCTTCCACGGCGGCGCGGTCACCGGCGGCACGGTCGAGTTCGACGGCCGTCGAATGGACGGCCTCGCACCGGACCGGGTGGTGGCCGCCGGGATCTCCCAGATCCCGGAAGGGCGGCGGGTGTTCGCCCGGATGACCGTCGCCGACAACCTGCGCGCCGGGGCGCTCGGTGCCACCGGTGGGCGTGCCGAGCGGGCCGCCGCCCTGCGCCGCGTCCACGAACTGTTCCCCGTCCTCGCCGACCGCGCCCAGCAGCACGCCGGTCTGCTGTCCGGCGGGGAACAGCAGATGCTCGCGGTCGGCCGCGCCCTGATGGCCGCCCCGAGGATGCTGCTCCTCGACGAACCGTCCCTGGGGCTCGCCCCGTTGATGGCGGCCCGGATCGCCGAGACGGTACGGGAGATCAACACCCAGGGCACCTCGATCCTGCTCGTGGAGCAGAACGCCGCCCTGGCCCTGCGCCTGGCCACCCGGGCGTACGTCCTGGAGGTCGGCGAGGTCACCCTGTCGGGGCCCGCCGACGAACTGGCCGCCTCCGACGAGGTGCGCCGCCGCTACCTGGGCGTGGTCGACGAGGACGCGGCGGCCGACGCCGAGCGGGCCCGTACCTCGCACCCGGCGCTGACCCGATGGAAGGGGTGAGCACCTCACCATGACGAACGACGCGCCACCACAGCCCGCTTCACCCGGCTCCGACACGGATGTACCACCGCTTCAGGTACGGGACCTGACCGTGCGCTTCGCCGGTCTGACCGCCCTGGACGCCGTGAACTTCACCGTGCGCCCCGGCACCGTGCACGCCCTCATCGGCCCCAACGGAGCCGGCAAGTCCACCTGCTTCAACGTGCTGTCCGGCGTCTACCGCGCCACCTCCGGCAGCGTCCGCTTCGGCGAGCACGAACTGACCGGCATGCCTGCGCACCGCATCGCCGGTCTGGGCGTCGCCCGCATCTTCCAGAACCTCGCCCTGCCCCCGCTCGCCACGGTCGAGGACAGCCTCCTGCTGGGCCGCCACCGGCTGACCCGCACGGGCTTCCTCGCCGCGGGACTGAAGCTGCCCGCGGCGGCCCGTGAGGAGCGCCGTCACCGTGAACGCGTCCGTGAGATAGCCGAGTTCGTCGGCATCTCGTCCTGCCTCGGCCGTCCGGCGGGTTCGCTGCCGTACGGGCAGCAGAAGCTCGCCGAACTCGCCCGCGCCCTGTGCATGGAGCCCCGGCTGCTGCTCCTGGACGAGCCGGTCGCGGGCATGACCGCCGACGAGCGGATCCGCACCTCCGCCGTGATCGCGGGGGTCCGCGACAGCCTCGGCATCTCGATCGTCCTGGTGGAACACGACATGGGGGTGGTGATGCGGCTCGCCGACGCGGTGACCGTACTCGACTTCGGGCGCCGCATCGCGGACGGCGCCCCCGCCGACGTACAGAACGATCCGGCGGTCGTACGCGCCTATCTGGGGGAGCGCTCCGAGGAACCCGAAGGGGCCGGGCGCTCCGGGAAAGAGGAGAGCACGCCGTGAGCACCTTCGCCGAACTCCTCCTCAACGGGCTGTCGATGGGGTCGGTCTACGCCCTCATCGCCCTCGGCTTCGTGGTCATCTTCCGGGCCACCGAGGTCGTCAACTTCGCCCACGCGTCCCTGCTGCTGGCCGGCGGGTACATCACCGCGGTCCTCCACGACGACATCGGCTTCTGGCCCGCCCTGCTGGCCGGGATCGCCGGGGCCGCGCTCGTCGGGGCGGCCGTCGAGTTCTTCGTGATGCGCCGCTACCGGGGCTCCGACCACAGCGTCCTCGCCATCGTCACCATCGGCGTGGACATCCTGCTCACCACGGAACTCACCCGCCGGATCGGCACCGACGTCCTGCCGCTCGGCGACCCGTGGGGCGACGACGTCCTCACCATCGGCTCCATCTCGCTCGCCCACACGCGCATCGCCGCCTTCGTCACCGCGGGCCTGCTCATCACGGCCTTCCTGCTCACCTTCCGGTACACCTCCTGGGGTGTGGCCATGCGGGCCGCCGCCGAGAGCACGGAGACGGCCGCGCTGATGGGCGTACGGCTCGGGCGGGTGTCGCTCGGCGCCTGGGCCGTGGCGGGCGGGCTCGCCGCCGTGGCCGCCCTGTTCCTGACCGTCTTCCCCACCCCGGGCCTGGAGCGGGCCACCTCGCTCGCCGCCCTCAAGGCCTTCCCCGCCGCGATCCTCGGCGGCCTCGACTCCACCACCGGAGCACTCGTCGGCGGTCTGATCGTCGGCGTCACGGAATCCCTCGCGACCGGCTACCAGAGCGAACTGTCGTTCCTGGGAAGGGGGTTGGGTGATGTCGCCCCCTACCTGGTGATGACCGTGATCCTGCTCATCCGGCCCGCCGGGCTGTTCGGCACGAAGGAGCTGGCCCGTGTCTGAGACACCCGTCTCCGAAGCACCGGTGTCCGAAGCACCCGCATCCGAGACCCCCGCCCGCCGCCCCCTGCGGCTCCCCACCCGCGCCCGTACGTACGTCTGGGCCGCAGGCAGCCTCCTGCTGCTCGCCCTGCCCTTCTACCTGGACCGCTTCTGGCTCCAGGCGGGTCTGTTCGCGATGGCCGCGGCGATCGGCGCGATCGGGCTCAACCTGCTCACCGGCTCCACAGGCCAGCTCTCCATGGGGCACGCCTTCTTCCTCGCGGTCGGCGCGTACGGCTACTGCGTGTTCGCCGCGGACGGCGGTGACGGGCTGACCGGCCTGGGCCTGCCGACCTGGCTCGCGGCCGTCCTCGCCGTCCTGGTCGCGGGCCTGGCGGGCGGCGTCTTCAGCCCCATCGCGGGACGTCTGCGCGGCGCCTACCTGGGCATCGCCACGCTCGCGCTGATCTTCATCGGCCAGCACGTGCTGTTCAACGCCAAGGACCTCACGGGCGGCTTCAACGGCCGTGACGTACCGCCCCTGAGCCTGTTCGGGCTGACCTTCGACGACAGCGAACTCCTGGTCGCCAACGTCCCGTTCGGCTCCGCGGAGAAACTCTGGTACGCGGCACTCGTGCTGCTCCTCGGCGGCGCGCTCTTCGCCCGTGGGGTGCTGCGCGGGCGCCCCGGACGCGCCATGAACGCCATCCGCGACCACCGCATCGCCGCCGGCGTCATGGGCGTCCCGGTGGCCCGCTACCGGGCCGCCGTCTTCGTCCTGTCCTCCATGTACGCGGGCCTCGCGGGCGTCCTGCTCGCCCTGGTCTTCCAGCGGACGGTGCCGGACTACTTCGGCATCACGCTGTCGCTCGAATACCTCGCCATGATCGTCATCGGCGGGCTCGGCTCGGTCTCGGGGGCGGTGATCGGCGCGGTGTTCGTCTCCGTGCTGCCGCAGCTGCTGACCCGCTACAGCGATGCGCTGCCCCTGGTCTCCGCCCTCGGTACGGGCGGGATCGCACCGGGGGAGGCATCCCGGTACCTCTACGGCGCCGCCATTGTCGTGGTGGTGCTCTTCCTTCCCGGCGGCCTGGTCAGGGTGGCCGCCGGACGACGCTTCAGGACCGATCCAGGGGAGGAACGATGAGCACGTTGAACACGACCCGCACGACCAGGGTGGCCGCCGGGGCGATCGCGGCGCTGCTGCTGCTGTCCGGCTGCAGCTCCAAGGCCAAGGATGACGACAAGAAGGGTGACACCGCCGCGGGTGAGGTGAAGACCGGTGAGGGCATCTCCGGCAAGACCATCTCGCTGGGCGCCCTCACCGACATGACGGGGGTCTACGCCACCCTCGGCAAGAGCGTCACGCAGGCCCAGCAGCTCTATGTGAAGCAGCTGAACGCCGGCGGGGGCGTGTGCGGCTACAAGGTCGAGCTGACCGTCCGCGACCACGGCTACGACCCGCAGAAGGCCGTCTCCGCGTACACCGAGCTGGCGCCCAAGGTGCTCGGGTTCGCCCAGTTCATCGGTTCGCCGTTCGTCGCCGCGGCCAAGCCGCGCATCGACGGCCAGGACAAGGGCCTGGTCCTGCCGCAGGCCTGGTCCTCGGCGCTGCTCGGCAGCCCGTACATCCGGGTCATCGGCTCCACGTACGACATCGAGACGATCAACGCCGTCGACTTCCTGATGAAGGAGAAGGGCCTCAAGAAGGGTGACAAGCTCGGGCACGTCTACTTCGAGGGCGACTACGGCGAGAGCGCGCTGGCCGGCTCCAAGCACATCGCGAAGGAGGCCGGGCTGACCGTCGTCGAGCAGAAGATCAAGCCGACCGACAACGACATGACCGCGCAGGTCGCGGCCCTGAAGAAGGCCGGTGTCAAGGCGGTCGTGCTCAGCGCGGGCCCCCGTCAGGCGGCCTCCCTGGTGGGCGTCGCGGCGGCGGGCGGCTTCAACGTCCCGATCATCGGCAACAACTCGGCCTTCGCCCCGCAGCTGCTCGCCACCCAGGCGGGTCCGGCCCTGGCGAAGAACTACTGGGTGGCCTCGCCGTCACTGCCCATCGGCGCGGACACCCCGGGCGCCAAGAAGCTGGTCGCCGACTACCAGAAGGCGTATCCCAAGGACTCCCTGGACAACGGTGTGGTCGCCGGCTGGACGGCCGCCTCCGCCTTCGGTGAGGCCCTGAAGAAGGCCTGCGCGTCCAAGGACCTGACCCGTGAGGGCGTGGACAAGGCCCTGCTCACCATCGACGCCCTGGACACGGGCTTCGGCATCCCGCAGAACTTCACGGACCCCAAGGCCCCCTCCTCCAAGGAGAGCGTCATCCTCCAGCCGGACAAGTCGGTGACGGGCGGCATGAAGGTGGTCCAGGAGCCGGCGGCCTCGACGGTGGCGGAGGCGTACACACCGAGCGCGTAGGGCCCCTGGGGGCCCGGCAGGGCCCTTCTCAGGGGTACGGGGAACTGCGCGACCGGCCCCTACGCACCCGCACTGTCCCCACGCACCCGCACTGTGACGCACAAACGAAGGGCCCCGAACCAACAAAGGTTCGGGGCCCTTCGACGTCACATCACGCACCGCCCGCTAGGGCAGCTGCGCCGCCCGGGCATCCCGCCGGTTACCGCGGAAGTTGTTGACCCGCCGAGCAGTGGCGAAGAGGGGGATGACCGCCCCCATGACCAACTGCAACGCGCACCCGGTCTGCAGCAACAGCTGCCCGCCCGGCGCGTCGAAGGCCCACGCCGCCAGCAGCGCCATGCTGAGCACGATCCAGGAGAGCATCGCCCCCGCGAGCCGCCCGCGCGGCTTCGGGTACTCGACCCGGCTCACCATCAGCCACGCCGTGCCGATGATCGCCATGAGCGTGGCGACGAACGGCAGCTCGAGCAGCACGATCGAGACGACCGTCAGGGCGCCGAACGGCGACGGCATGCCCTGGAAGGTGCCGTCCTTGACGGTGACGCACGAGAATCTCGCCAGCCGCAGCACGACCGCCAGCAGGACCACGATCCCGCCCACCGCCGCGACCCGCTGGTGCGCGTCGTCGGCGACCATGCCGTAGACGAGCACGAAGTACGCCGGCGCCAGACCGAAGCTGATCAGGTCCGAGAGGTTGTCCAGCTCCGCGCCCATCGGGGACGAGCGCAGCTTGCGGGCGACCAGACCGTCGAACAGGTCGAAGACCGCCGCGCAGAGCATCAGGATCACGGCCGTGGCGGCACTGTGCCGCGCCATGCCGGTCTCCTGGCTGCCCGTGAGGTGCGGGATCAGGATGCCGGTGGTGGTGAAGTACACCGCCATGAAGCCGCACGTGGCGTTACCGAGCGTGAGCGTGTCCGCTATCGAGAGGCGGAGAGAGAGGGGCATCTCCTCCTCGTCGTCCAGCTCGTCGGCATCCGGCACCCAGCCGGTCTGCGTCTCGGGATCAATCACGGTCAATGCGAGTCACCCCCGCCACGGTCTTCTGACCGACCTCCACGTCGACCTCCACGCCCTCGGGGAGGTAGATGTCGACGCGCGACCCGAAACGGATCAGGCCGATCCGCTCGCCCTGCTCGACCTTCGTGCCCTGCGGGATGTACGGCACGATGCGCCGCGCGACCGCACCGGCGATCTGGATCATCTCGATGTCGCCGAGCTCGGTGTCGAAGTGCCAGACGACGCGCTCGTTGTTCTCGCTCTCCTTGTTGAACGCCGGAACGAACCCGCCGGGGATGTGCTCGACCGACGTCACCGTGCCGGAGAGGGGCGCGCGGTTGACGTGGACATTCAGCGGACTCATGAAGATCGCGACGCGGGTGCGCCCGTCCTTCCACGGCATGATGCTCTGCACCACACCGTCGGCGGGCGAGATGACCCGGCCCTGGGTGATCTCGCGCTCGGGGTCGCGGAAGAACCACAGCATGCCCGCCGCGAGAGCGGTGGCGGGTACGGCCACGGCCTTGGCGGCGCCGGACTTGCGCGCGCGTACCAGGCTGAGGGCTGCGGTGGCGACGGTCGGGAGGAGCCACGGCGATGCTCCGCGCGCAAGACGTACGCCGGCCAGGCTGTCGCGTGGTGCAGAGGTTTGGCTGTGGGGCATGGATGACCTTCGTAGCGGATGATGCCGCGCTGTGACTGGGGACGGCGGCTTTCCCGGGATCGTACCGGTCGCGGGCCACAACTGGGTAAGCCAGGAAGCCGAGTCGGTGTCCGAAGAGTGCTGACGGGGTGTGATCTTCTTCTCGATGAAAACACCCCGAATCGGTATATCTAGCCCTGCAGCCGATACTCTTCGAGCAGCCTGCGTCCGATGATCATTTTCTGGATCTCGGCGGTACCTTCACCGATGAGCAGCATCGGGGCCTCGCGGTAGAGGCGCTCGATCTCGTACTCCTTTGAGAAGCCGTAGCCGCCGTGGATCCGGAAGGCGTCTTCCACGACCTCTTTGCAGTATTCGGAGGCGAGGTACTTCGCCATCCCTGCTTCGAGGTCGTTTCGCTCCCCGGAGTCCTTTTTGCGCGCCGCATTGACCATCATCGCATGGGCGGCCTCGACCTTGGTAGCCATCTCGGCCAGTTTGAACTGGATCGCTTGATGCTGGGCGATCTGCTTGCCGAAGGTGTGGCGCTGCTGGGCATAGGAAACGCCCAGCTCAAACGCACGATGAGCGACTCCGCAACCACGTGCGGCCACGTTGACGCGGCCCACTTCGACGCCGTCCATCATCTGATAAAAACCTCGGCCGGTGGTGCCGCCGAGGACGCGATCGGCCGGAATGCGCAGGCCATCCATGATCAGCTCGGTGGTGTCGACACCTTTGTAACCCATCTTGTCGATCTTCCCGGGGATGGTCAGGCCGGGGCGGACCTCACCGAAACCGGGCTCCTTCTCGACGAGGAAGGTCGTCATCGACTTGTGGGGCGCGGTGCCCTCGGGGTGGCCTTCGTCACTCTTCACGAGAACGGCCACGAGAGTCGACGTACCGCCGTTCGTGAGCCACATCTTCTGCCCGTTCAGGACATATTGGTCACCGTCCCGCACCGCCTTCGACGTGATGGCCGACACGTCGGAGCCGAGCGCCGGCTCGGACATGGAGAACGCGCCGCGCACCTCGCCCGCCGCCATGCGCGGAAGGAAGTGCTCCTTCTGCTCCCGCGTGCCGTGCTGCTTGAGCATGTAGGCCACGATGAAATGGGTGTTGATGATGCCGGACACCGACATCCAGCCGCGCGCGATCTCCTCCACGCACAGCGCGTAGGTGAGGAGCGACTCACCCAGGCCCCCGTACTCCTCGGGGATCATCAGGCCGAAGAGGCCCAACTCCTTGAGCCCGTCGACGATCTGCTGCGGGTACTCGTCGCGGTGCTCCAGCTCGGTCGCGACCGGGATGATCTCCTTGTCGACGAAGTCCCGTACGGTCGACAGGATCTCCCGCTGGACGTCGGTCAGACCGGCGGTCTGGGCGAGTCGCGCCATGGCTACTTCTCCGTCTTCTGGTCGGCGGAGACCTTCTTCTCCGCGGGAGCCTTCGGCTCCGGCCGGCCGGGCTGCTCGCCGCCGCGCTCCTTGATGTACGTCTCGGTGGGAACCATCACCTTGCGGCGGAACACGCAGACCAGCGTGCCGTCCTGCTTGTAGCCCTTCGTCTCGACGTACACGATCCCGCGGTCGTTCTTGGACCGGGAGGGCGTCTTGTCGAGGACCGTGGTCTCGCCGTAGATCGTGTCGCCGTGGAAGGTCGGCGCGACGTGCTTCAGCGACTCGACCTCCAGGTTGGCGATCGCCTTGCCCGACACGTCGGGGACGGACATGCCCAGCAGCAGGGAGTAGATGTAGTTCCCGACCACCACGTTCTTCTTGAAGTCGGTGGTGTTCTCCGCGTAGTTGGCGTCCATGTGGAGCGGGTGGTGGTTCATCGTGAGCAGACAGAAGAGATGGTCGTCGTACTCGGTGACGGTCTTCCCGGGCCAGTGCTTGTAGACCGCCCCGACCTCGAACTCTTCGTAGGTTCGCCCGAATTGCATGTGCTCAGGCCTCCGGCGCTTCGAACTTGCTCGTGCGTTCCAGGCCCGCGGCGCGGCCCTTGCCGGAGATGACCAGGGCCATCTTGCGGCTCGCCTCGTCGATCATCTCGTCACCGATCATCGCGGAGCCCTTCCTGCCGCCCGCCTCGGACGTGTAGTACTCGTACGCGTCGAGGATCAGCTCGGCGTGGTCGAAGTCCTCCTGGGACGGCGAGAAGATCTCGTTCGACGCCTCGACCTGACCGGGGTGCAGCACCCACTTGCCGTCGAAGCCGAGGGCCGCGGCGCGCCGGGCGACCTCGCGGTAGCCGTCGACGTTGCGGATCTGCAGGTAGGGGCCGTCGATGGCCTGGAGGTTGTTGGCGCGGGCGGCCATCAGGATCTTCATCAGGATGTAGTGGTAGGCGTCCGCCGGGTAGCCGGGCGGCTGCTCGCCCACGACCAGCGACTTCATGTTGATCGACGCCATGAAGTCGGCCGGGCCGAAGATGATCGTCTCGACGCGCTGGGAGGCCGTCGCGATCTCGTTGACGTTGTTCAGGCCCTGCGCGTTCTCGATCTGCGCCTCGATGCCGATCCTGCCGACCTCGAAGCCCATGGTCTTCTCGATCTGCGTCAGGAGCAGGTCGAGGGCGACGACCTGCTGGGCGTCCTGCACCTTCGGCAGCATGACGCAGTCGAGGTTCTGCCCCGCGCCCTCGACGACGGTGACGACATCGCGGTACGTCCACTCGGTCGTCCAGTCGTTCACGCGCACGACCCGCGTCTTGCCCGTCCAGTCGCCCTCGTTGAGGAACTTGACGATGGTGTGCCGCGCCCCGGGCTTGGCCAGCGGCGCGCACGCGTCCTCCAGGTCGAGGAAGACCTGGTCGGCGGGCAGGCCCTGGGCCTTCTCCAGGAAGCGGGGGTTCGAGCCGGGCACGGCCAGGCAGGAGCGCCGCGGGCGCAAACGGTTGACCTGGGGAACAGGGCTGGTCATGCGGGGACCTCCAGAGGGTCGAGCTTGTTCGCTTTCCGGATCTCGTCGACGATACGGCCGATGATTCCCGTGATGTCGAAGTCCTTCGGGGTGAAGACCGCGGCCACTCCCGCGGCCCTCAGCAGCTCGGCGTCGGCGTTCGGGATGATCCCGCCGGCGATCACCGGGATGTCGGCGGCGCCCGCCTCGCGCAGCCGTTCCAGCACGTCGGGCACCAGCTGGGCGTGCGAGCCCGACAGGATGGACAGGCCCACGCCGTGGACGTCCTCGGCGACGGCCGCGGTCACGATCTCCTCGGGCGTCAGCCGGATGCCCTGGTAGACCACCTCGAACCCGGCGTCACGGGCCCGTACGGCGATCTGCTCGGCGCCGTTCGAGTGCCCGTCCAGGCCCGGCTTGCCCACCAGGAAGCGGAGCTTGCCGACGCCCATGTCCTTCGCGGTCAGTTCCACCTTGCGGCGCACCGCGGCCATCGCGGTGCCCTCCTCGGCGGTCACCGCGACGGGCGCGGACGACACCCCGGTGGGGGCGCGGAACTCGC
This sequence comes from Streptomyces sp. NPDC127119, assembly GCF_042677425.1. NCBI lineage: Bacteria > Bacillati > Actinomycetota > Actinomycetes > Kitasatosporales > Streptomycetaceae > Streptomyces > Streptomyces sp. NPDC127119. Next base: position 11,560 of record NZ_JBHXTO010000069.1, read on the forward strand.
CGAACACCTCGCGCAGGGCGCCGGCCCACTCGCCGGTCGTGACCCCGGCGCGGGCGCACTCCAGGGTGGCCGCCATGAGGTTGCCGGTGCCCTTCGCGGCCTCCTTCAGCCCGTCCAGCGCCTTGCAGGGGCGCGGGTGGTTGAAGGGCGGCTGGTAGCGGGTGTCGCGCCACTCCTGGAGGGCGGTGGTCACCCGGGCCTCGACCGCGGGGTCGACCGTCTGGATCGCGGCGTCCAGATCGGCCGTGAGCGGGTTGGGCTCGGTCGACTCGAAGATGTTGACGCCGACGATCTTCTCGTCGCCCGACTCGATACGGGCCCGGCGCTCGGCGTGCGAGGAGACGAGCTGCGACTTCAGATAGCCCGACTCGACGGCCGCCATCGCGCCGCCCATCTCCTCGATCCGGTCGATCTCGGCGAACGAGTCCTCGACCAGTTGGGCGACCTTCGCCTCCACGACGTGCGAGCCGTCGAAGATGTCCGCGTACTCCAGCAGGTCGCTCTCGTAGGCGAGCACCTGCTGCATGCGCAGCGACCACTGCTGGTCCCAGGGGCGGGGGAGCCCCAACGCCTCGTTCCAGGCCGGGAGTTGGACGGCGCGGGCGCGTGCGTCCTTGGAGAGGGTGACGGCCAGCATCTCCAGCACGATCCGCTGGATGTTGTTCTCCGGCTGGGCCTCGGTCAGGCCGAGGGAGTTGACCTGGACCCCGTACCGGAAACGGCGGTGCTTGGGGTTCTCGATGCCGTACCGCTCGCGCGTGATCCTGTCCCAGATGCGGCCGAACGCCCGCATCTTGCACATCTCCTCGACGAACCGGACGCCCGCGTTCACGAAGAAGGAGATGCGCGCGACGACGTCCCCCTTCTGGTCCTCGCGGATCTGCCCGGACGCGAACACCGCGTCGAGCACGGCGATCGCGGTGGACATCGCGTACGCGATCTCCTGGACCGGAGTGGCTCCCGCCTCCTGCAGGTGGTAGCTGCAGATGTTGATCGGGTTCCACTTGGGGATGTTGTTGACCGTGTAGCAGATCATGTCCGTCGTCAGACGGAGGGAGGGCACCGGCGGGAACACGTGAGTGCCCCGCGACAGGTACTCCTTCACGATGTCGTTCTGGGTCGTCCCCTGGAGCGTGGTGATGTCCACACCCTGCTCCTCGGCGACGACCTGGTAGAGCGCCAGCAGCCACATGGCGGTGGCGTTGATGGTCATCGAGGTGTTCATCTGCTCCAGGGGGATGTCCTGGAACAGCCGGCGCATGTCACCGAGGTGCGAGACCGGCACGCCGACCCGGCCGACCTCGCCGCGGGCGAGGATGTGGTCGGGGTCGTACCCGGTCTGGGTCGGCAGGTCGAACGCGACCGACAGACCCGTCTGCCCCTTGGCGAGGTTGCGCCGGTACAGCTCGTTGGACGCCTCCGCGGTGGAGTGGCCGGCGTAGGTCCGCATGAGCCACGGCCGGTCCTTCGCCGTGCGCTCCTGGGGCGTCTGGCGCTCTGTCATCTTCGGACCTCAGATGTTCCGGAAGCGGTTGATGGCGTCGACGTGCTGGGCGCGCTTGTCCTGGTCACGCACACCGAGACCTTCGGTGGGCGCCAGCGCCAGGACCCCGACCTTGCCCTGGTGGAGGTTGCGGTGCACGTCGTACGCGGCCTGTCCGGTCTCCTCCAGCGAGTACACCTTGGACAGCGTCGGGTGGATCTTGCCCTTCGCGATGAGCCGGTTGGCCTCCCAGGCCTCGCGGTAGTTGGCGAAGTGCGAGCCGATGATCCGCTTCAGGGACATCCACAGGTAGCGGTTGTCGTACTCGTGGTTGTAGCCCGAGGTGGAGGCGCAGGTGACGATCGTGCCGCCCTTGCGGGTGACGTACACGGAGGCGCCGAAGGTCTCGCGGCCCGGGTGCTCGAAGACGATGTCGACGTCCTCGCCGCCGGTCAGCTCACGGATGCGCTTGCCGAAGCGCTTCCACTCCTTCGGGTCCTGGTGGTGCTCGTCCTTCCAGAACCTGTAGTCCTCCGCGTTGCGGTCGATGATCGCCTCGGCGCCCATCGCCCGGCAGATGTCCGCCTTCTGCGGGCTGCTGACCACACAGATGGGGTTGGCGCCGCCGGCGAGCGCGAACTGGGTGGCGTAACTGCCGAGGCCGCCGCTCGCGCCCCAGATGAGGACGTTGTCGCCCTGCTTCATCCCGGCGCCGTTGCGGGAGACCAGCTGCCGGTACGCGGTCGAGTTGACCAGACCGGGCGCCGCGGCCTCCTCCCAGCTGAGGTGGTCGGGCTTGGGCATCAGCTGGTTGGACTTGACGAGCGCGATCTCCGCGAGGCCGCCGAAGTTGGTCTCGAAGCCCCAGATGCGCTGCTCGGGGTCGAGCATGGTGTCGTTGTGCCCGTCGCTGGACTCCAGCTCGACGGACAGGCAGTGCGCGACGACCTCGTCACCGGGGTGCCAGGCGTTCACGCCCGGACCGGTCCGCAGCACGACGCCCGCGAGGTCGGAACCGATGACGTGGTACGGCAGGTCGTGGCGCTTGGTCAGCTCGCTGAGCCTGCCGTAGCGCTCCAGGAAGCTGAAGGTGGACACCGGCTCGAAGATCGAGGTCCACACGGAGTTGTAGTTGACCGAGGAGGCCATCACGGCCACCAGGGCCTCGCCGGGGCCGAGCTCCGGCACCGGCACGTCGTCCAGGTGGATCGACTTGCGCGGGTCCTTGTCGCGGGTGGTGAGCCCGGCGAACATCTCCGTCTCGTCCTTGTGCACGGTGATCGCGCGGTAGGACTCGGGGAGCGGTAGCGCGGCGAAGTCGGCGGACGTGGCGGTCTGCGACTGGATCGCGTCCAGGATTTCCTTCACGGTGTTGCCTCCGGCGATGAGCGTCCGAGGGAGAACGCTGAGGGTTACGTCGGGGTGGACAGCTGCTGGGTGAGGCGTGCCGTCGGTTCGGCAGAGGGTGGTGCTCGGCAGCGCTTTGTGGCGCGGAAGGTTGCCTGTGACGCAGGCGTCCGGGCTCGCAGGCATTGGCTTGCGGGGACAGCCGGCGTACGAAGGTTCTCTGCACGCCGGCCGCCCGGACCACTTCAACGTATGACACTGCGTGTCATCTAGCAAGGCACCGAGTGCCAACAATTTCTCTCAGTTGTCATCTGCCCGTCACGGATGAGCGATGATCGATCAGAAAAGGGCGCCCCCTCCAAAAGGGAGCGCCCGTATCCAGCCCGTCCGGCGTATGAGGACGAGCGACGAGGTCGTGGTTCTGTGCGGGAGGCCTCTACGACCGTTCCTTGAGAGCCTGCTCGATGGTCCGCATCACCTGGTGCAGCGGAGCGTCCACGCGGGCGACGGTCACCAGCACCTCGCCCTCCACCGACGCGGTGGACACGGGCGCCGCGTGCGCCGCGGTGTCCCGGCCGGCGCCTATCCCCGTGCCGAAGGTCTTCCTGACGATCGAGAAGGCGTGGTCCAGCTGCGCCTCCACGTCGCCCTGGGCACCCGCCCGCAGCCATCTCCGCAGCACGTGGTTGTGCGCGGTGACCACGGCCGACGCGGCGACCTCCGCGAGCAGCGGGTCGTCGTTGGCGTCGTCGTCGTGGGCGTGCTCGTCGAAGTGCCCCAGCAGATAGCGGGTGAACAGCCGCTCGTACCGGGCCACGGAGGCGATCTCCGCCTCCCGCAGGGTCGGCACCTCACGCGTCAGCTTGTAGCGCGAGACCGAGATCTCCGGCCGCGCCGCGTACATCTGCATGACTTCCTTGATCCCGCGGCACACCGTGTCCAGCGGATGCTCGTGCGCCGGCGCGGCGTTGAGCACCGCCTCGGCCCGGATCAGGGTGTCGTCGTGGTCCGGGAAGATCGCCTCCTCCTTGGACCGGAAGTGCCGGAAGAAGGTGCGCCGGGCCACCCCGGCCGCGGCCGCGATCTCGTCGACCGTCGTCGCCTCGTACCCCTTCGTCGCGAAGAGCTCCATCGCGGCGGCCGCCAGCTCCCGGCGCATCTTGAGCCGCTGCGCCGCGGCGCGACCGCCCGCGGCGCTCTCCGGCGCGTCGGACGTGGCTGGTGTACGGGAGGACTTGGCGGGCTGGGACATGCCCCGAACGTACTGCATGTACGCGCCGGAGCGCTCCCGACCGGGTCTTTCTCCGCCGGGGTCCGGGGCCCCGGCGGTGGCGCCGGCGGGGTCGAGCAGCCCGCCCCAGTCCGCACGGTCGCCTCCGGGCCGGTCCCCTGGCCCGGAGGCGAGCATGCCGGGCCGGTCCCCGGGCCCGTCGTGGCGCGGCGGCTCAGCGCCGCGCATATTCGCGGAAGCCGCGGCCCGTCTTGCGGCCGAGGCAGCCCGCGGCCACCAGGTGCTCCAGGAGCGGCGCCGGGGCGAGACCCGGGTCGCGGAACTCGCGGTGCAGCACCTTCTCGATGGCCAGCGAGACATCCAGGCCGACCACGTCGAGGAGCTCGAACGGCCCCATCGGGTAGCCGCCGCCGAGCTTCATCGCGGCGTCGATGTCGTCGAGCGTCGCGTAGTGCTCCTCGACCATCTTGATCGCGTTGTTCAGGTACGGGAAGAGGAGCGCGTTCACGATGAAGCCCGCCCGGTCGCCGCAGTCCACCGGATGCTTGCGGACCTTCGCGCACAGCTCGCGGACCGTGGCGTGCACGTCGTCCGCCGTCAGGACCGTCCGCACGACCTCGACCAGCTTCATCGCGGGCGCCGGGTTGAAGAAGTGCATGCCGATCACGTCCTGCGGCCGCGAGGTGGCCCGGGCGCAGGCGACGACCGGCAGCGACGACGTCGTCGTGGCCAGGATCGCGCCCGGCTTGCAGACCTTGTCGAACACCGCGAAGAGCTGCTGCTTGATCTCCAGGTCCTCGGCGACGGCCTCCAGCGCCAGATCGACGTCGGCGAAGGCCTCGTACGAACCCGCCGGTGTGATGCGCCCCAGCGTCTCCGCGGCCGTTTCGGCCGTCATGCGGCCCTTGTCGACGGAGCGCGAGAGCGACGTGCCGATACGGGCCTTCGCCGTCCCGGCCTTCTCCTCGGTGCGGGCGGCGAGGACGACGTCGTACCCGGCCTTCGCGAAGACCTCCGCGATGCCGGACGCCATCGTTCCGGAGCCCGCGACGCCGACCGAGCGGATCGTCCGGCCGGCCGTCCCGGACCCGGCGGCGGACGGCGTCAGCGGGTCGGGGACGACGGTCGCGCTGCCCGGGGCGTCGTACGTGTAGAAGCCGCGCCCGGACTTGCGGCCCGTCAGGCCCGCCTGGCTGAGCTGTTTGAGGATCGGCGCCGGCGCGTGCAGCCGGTCGTGCGACTCCGCGTACATGGCCTCCAGGACCGTACGCGCGGTGTCCACGCCGATCAGGTCGAGCAGGGCGAGCGGGCCCATCGGCAGGCCGCAGCCCAGCCGCATCGAGGCGTCGATGTCCTCGCGGCTGGCGTACCTGGCCTCGTACATCGCGGCGGCCTGGTTGAGGTAGCCGAACAGCAGGCCGTCGGCGACGAAGCCGGGGCGGTCGCCGACGGCGACGGGCTCCTTGCCGAGTTCGAGGGCGAGGTCGGTGACGGCGGCGACGGCGCCCGGCGCGGTCAGCACGGACGAGACGACCTCGACGAGCTTCATCGCGGGCGCCGGGTTGAAGAAGTGCAGGCCCAGGACCCGTTCGGGGTGGGCCGAGTCGGCGGCCAGCCGGGTGACCGACAGGGCGTTCGTGCCGGTCGCCAGGATCGTCCCCGGGCGCACGACACCGTCCAGCTCCCGGAAGATCTGGTGCTTGATCTCGTACGACTCCGGGGCCACCTCGATCACCAGGTCGGCGTCGGCCGCGGCCCGCAGATCGGTGAAGGTGCGGAAGCGGGCGAGGGTGTCGTCGCGTTCCTGCTCGGTGATGCGCCCGCGCTGCACGGCACGGGCGGTCGAGGACTCGAGCGCGCTGACGGCCTGCGCCGCGGCGGCCTCGCTGATGTCGATGCCGACGACCTCGCGGCCGGCCCGGGCGAGGATCTCGGCGATACCGGTGCCCATCGTGCCGAGGCCGACGACGGCGACGGTCCGCAGGAGGGACACGGAGGACAACGAGGGGTCGGACAGGGGAGTGGCCATCGCGGGACTCCAGGAATGAGTGACGACTGAGGGACGCACACGGATACGCCGACGGGCGCACGGAGTGCGGTGAGAGATGGTGAGGTGAACCGACAGGCCCTGTCCCGGAGCCGTGCCGTCATGTCGAACTGAGGTACCTGAAGTACCGAACCGACCAGCTCCCTCACGACCACGGGGGTGCGAGGGTGTTCCCGCGGCGGCTGCGTCACCAGGCCACCACGGGCGGATCCACGAGTGGGTAACTCGCTCGATTGAGCTTAACCGGTGAGTAACGAGCGCACCAGCCCGCATTCCTGGCCGGTCCATGTGACGTATGTCGCCGATAGTCTCTGCATCATGGACGAAGAGTTGCGATCGCTCACCCAGCGCTTACGGCAGGAGGCGGGCACGATGGCGTCCTTCTCGTACGAACGACTGGCGGCGACCGGCGATCTCGACGAGCTGGCCGCCGTGCTCATCGCTCCCGAACAGCCGCTCTGGGCGCGGGAACTGGCCGCGTTCCGGCTCGGTGTCGCCGGGGACAGACGGGCCTTCGAGGCGCTCGTCCTGCTGCTCAACCACCGGGATCCGCAGCGGTGCGCCTCCGCCGCCTACGCCATGGCCCGGCTGGGGGATCCGCGTACCGCCCGGGCTGCGGCGGCCCTCGCCACCAACGAGTTGCGCGTCGCGTACGCCCTTCACCCGGTGCGGCTCCTGGTCGAACTGCGGGCGCCCGAGTCCGTGCCCGCGCTGATCACCACGCTGGCGCGGCGGTTCCGGCCGCACGATCCGTATCGGCGGGTCGCGCTCGCGTGCGTGGAGGGGTTGGGGGTGCTGGGGGACGAGCGGGCTCGGCCTGTGCTGAACGAGGCGCTGGTGCATCCGGAGTTGGCGGGGGCGGCGGCCGATGCGTTGCGGCGGCTGCCGGCTCAGCGGGTCCCGCCTGTTCCGCGGGGGCGGGGTTAGCGGGTTGGGGGTGGGGTGCGTGTAGGGGCCTGTTTGTGGCTGCGGGTCGGTGGGGGCTGGGTGCGCCGTTCCCCGCGCCCCTTTCGGGGTGGGGTGGTGCGGTTGTTTGTATGTGCGGGTTCGTGGGGGCTTGTCGCGCAGTTCCCCGCGCCCCTGACGGGGCGGGGTGGATGTGGCGGCTTGTTGCGTCGTTCCTTGCGTCCCTTTCGGGGGCGGGGCTGGGGTGGGGGTGCCGGGGGTTCGCCCGGCGGGAGGCGGGCGAGTGGCAGGTGGGCGGACTTCGCGGATGTGGCCCTGGTCCTGCTCCCCGGCGGCCCCCGTCGTGCGACCGCCCGGCTGGGTGCGACATGGGATTCGGGTAGTCGCTCGGCAACGGCTCGCACCGTTACCGAGGGAGGTCGCACATTTCGCACCATAAGCGACGGACGGCTCGCCGAAAATCCCCCAGGCGGGGCGAACGGCCCCCTCAGATGGGCTGATTCACCGTCCTACGGCATCTCGCGCGGCAGGATCCCCAGCCGGGTGGCCGTCACCACCGCCTCCAGCTGACTGTGCGCGCGCAGCTTGACCAGGACGCTCTTCACATGCCCGCGGACCGTGTGCCGGCTGAGGACGAGCCGGTCCGCGATCGCCTTGAGGCCGTGCCCCTGCGCGAGCAGGACCAGCACCTCGTGCTCACGGCGGGTCAGCCCGGCCCCGTTGCGCTGCCGCGGCGGCAGCCGGGCCTCCAGGGCCGACCCCTCCACGAGCAGTTTGCCGGTGGCCGGCGTCCGGATCGCGGTGAGGATGTCCCCGAACGGGCTGTACTTGGCGAGGAACGCCGAGGCGCCCGCCGTCACCGCCCGCGCGAGCTGGTCGGGGGTCGCGTCCGCGGTCAGGACCACCACCCGGGCCGAAGGGTGGACCTTTTTCAGCAGCCGCGTGCCCTCGATACCGTCCGTGCCCGGCAGATGGATGTCCATCAGCACCACGGAGGGGGGTCGACGGGCCGCCTCCCGCAACGCCTCGTCGACCGTCCCCACCGCTTCGCCGCAGTCCAGGTCCGGCTGTGCTCCGATGGCGATGGCCAGGGCGTCGGCCAGCGCGCGCTGGTCTTCGACCACGAGCACGCGGATCATGCCGGATCCTCCCCCTCCGGATGGCCGGCTCTCCCCGGGCCGGTGGTGGCGATGCGCTTTCGAGCGTAGTGCTGAAGACCCCCGGCGAGTCCCGGCCGTACCCGGGAATATGCCTCCCGTGTCTGGCCCAACACCCGCCGCACGGTGGAGAGTTGAACAGGAAAGCCGGGGGCGGCCGGTCAGTGGCCGGTCAGCGGCAGGTGGCAGGGGACGCCGGATGGAGACCCGTGCGTTCCTCGTAGCGCACAGGTCCGGGCCGGCGGGGCGATCCCCGCCGCGTCGGCCGACGCGCGCCTGATGCGACGTGCGTACCGCTTGTCCGACCGTTTGCGGACAGCGGGCGTCGACGCTGTGGGGAAGCCGCGACGGACGGCCGGTGAAGGATGGCTCGCCACCTCACCGACAGGTGCCCGGCGGGGAGGAAGCGGGGGACATGAGAGGTACCGGTCGGCCGGACGGACCACTGGGGCGGCGAAGGGGGCGCGGGGACGATCACGATGGCTGACGACGGGCGTCATGAGCTGTACGCGGCCATGATGCTGGCCGCGCCCGACGGCATCGTCGCGGTCGACGCCGACGGATGCGTGGGGGCGTGCAACCCGGCCGCGGCGGCGCTGCTGGAGCGGTCGGCGGACGAGCTGATCGGCTCCGTGTTCGGCTTTCCGCTCCACGACGGGGAGTCCACCGAGGTCACGCTGGTCCTGCCGAACGGCCGCAACAAGGTCGTCGAGATGACGGTCGCCCTCGCCCGGTTCGACGGCCGGCGGCTGTACGTGGCCACCCTGCGCGACGGGACCCGGCGGCAGCAGGCCGACCATGTGCTCCAGGCCGCGCTGGAGCACCAGAGCGTCGTCGTCGAGGTCGCCGCACATCAATTGCACAACCCGCTGGCCGCTCTGGGGGCCCTGGTGCACGTGCTGAGAGAGCCGCCGCCCGGACTGGCCGACGAGCGACGCGCCGAGGTGGTCGAGCGGATCGCCGAACGCACGGCCCGCCTGCAGGCACTGGTCCGCAAACTCCTCACCGCCGCACGGCTCGACGGCGCCGGTCAGCGGGGCGTGCCGGAGCCGGTGCCGCTGCTGGGCTTCCTGCTGGACCAGTTCGCCGAGGCCGGGGCCGCCCGCGACGGACTGAGACTCGCCGTCCCGGCCCGGCTGGTGGTGCGGGTCGACCCCGTGGGCCTCGCCGAGATCTTCGGCAACTACCTGGAGAACGCGCTCGCCTACGGCCGGGATCCCGTCGAGATCACCGCGCGGGAAGCCGGTGGACGCGTCGAGCTCCGGGTCGCGGACCATGGCTCCGGTGTGCCGGAGTCCTTCGTTCCGCACCTCTTCGAGCGCTACCGCCGCGACCCCGCCACCGCGGCGGCCACCGAGGGCACCGGCCTCGGCCTGTGGATCGCCCGCAGTCTGGCCCGGGCCAACGGCGGAGACGCCTGGTACGAACCGGGCCGGCCGAGCGGCGCGGTCTTCTGCGTCAGCCTTCCCAAGGGGTGACCCGGCCCTCCAGCAGCCGGGCGTAGCGCACCTCCGGCACCTCGACGCCCTCGACCTCGTAGGGCTCCTCGGCGCCGTCCGCGGTGAAACCGGCCCGTTCGTAGAAGCGGCGCGCGCCCGCGTTCTCCCGAAGGACCCAGAGCAGCATCCTGTCGTGCCCCGCGGCGGCGCACCGTTCGACCGACGCCCGCAACAGGGCACGGCCCACCCCGCGCCCGGTCCGGTCGGGGTCGACGTAGATCGCGTACAGCTCGGCATCCCCGGCGCCCCCGGTGTCCTGGGCTTTCTGGGTACGCGGTTCTCCGCCGCGGTAGGGCCCGTGGCAGGCCCAGCCGACGACCTCACCGGCCGACTCCGCGACGAGGTTCACCACGCCCGTGCCGGCGGCCCGCTCGAAGTGGGCCCGCCGACGCGGGAGTTCGGCCGCCACGTCGAGCCCGTCGAGATACGGCTGGGGCATCAGCCCTTTGTACGCGCTCTGCCAGCCGCGTATCCGGATCTCCGCCACGCGGGGACAGTCGGACAGGGTCATCTCGCGGATGTGCGGCGGGGCACCGGTGCGGCTCATTCGGGCAGTATCGCGAACGCCTCTATCTCCATCAGGAACTCGGGGCGGACGAGGGCGGCGACCTGTACGGCGGAGGCGGCCGGGAGGCGGTCCTGCGGGATGTGTTCGGCACGGGCCGCGCGGATGGCCGGCATGTGGGCCATGTCCGTGACGAAGTAGGTCAGTTTGACCACGTCGTCGAAGCCTGCGCCGGCCGCGGCGAGGCAGCGGCGCAGGTTCTCGAAGACCTGACGGGCCTGCGCGGCCGGGTCGCCCTCGCCGACCGGCTTTCCGTCCTCGTCGAGCGCCAGCTGGCCCGAGACCGCCACGAAGCGGCCCGTGCCCATGACGACGTGCGAGTAGGCGGCGGCGGGGGCGACCCCGTCGGGGGCGGTGATGCGGATCGGTCCGGTCATGGATCAATCCTGCACCACGGCACTGACAACGCCCCCGACCGCCCCCGACCGCCCCCGACCGGCCCCGACCGCCCCCGACCGGCCCCGACCGGCCCGGATCGGCCCGGCTCGGTCCCGGTCGGTGTCGGCTAGCCGCGGAAACCGAGCAGGCCGTGCAGGGTCGCGCCGCGCGAGGCCGTGCCCGTCTTCGCCTTAGCCTTCGCCTTCGCGGTCAGCGGCTCGGGATCGGGCAGCTTCGCGCACACCGCGTCGGCCTCGCCGTTCCCGCGCGGCACCCGGCCGTCGGTCAGATAGGCGGCCAGGTGCTTGTCCAGGCAGGTGTTCCCGCTCAGGGTGACGCCGTGGTTCCCGCCGCCCTGCTCGACCACCAGGCTGGAGCCGCCCAGCAGGTGATGGACCAGGACACCGCCCTCGTACGGGGTGGCCGCGTCGTCCGTCGCCTGGAACAGCAGCACCGGCGGCACCGAGTCGTTCGCGACGTCCACCGGCTCGGCCGAGCCGGTGGGCCAGAACGCGCACGGGGCGTTGTACCAGGCGTTGCTCCAGGTCATGAAGGGCGACTTCTTGTACACGTCCCAGTTGTCGTCGCGCCACTCGTCCCAGTCGCGCGGCCAGTTCGCGTCACGGCACTGCACCGAGGTGTAGACGCTGTAGCCGTTGTCGCCCGCGGCGTCGACGGCCCCGAAGTTCTCGTACGCCTCGACCAGCAGGTCGTCGTTCTTCGTCTTCACGTAGGCCGCGAACGCGTCGGCGAGATACGGCCAGTAGCCGTTGAAGTAGGCGCCGGGGGAGAAGGTGTCCTCCAGCTCCGAGGCGCCGACCGTCCTGTCCGCGGGCTTCTTCGCCAGCGCCGCCCGCATCGCGTACCAGGCCTCCTCGATCCTCTCCGGATCGGTGCCCAGTTTGTACGTCGCGTCGTGCTCGGCGACCCAGGCCATGAAGGCCCGGTGGCGGGAGTTGAACGCGTGGTCCTGCGCGATGTTGTCGTCGTACCAGACACCGGTGGGATCGACGACGGAGTCCAGCACCATGCGCCGTACCCGCTCCGGATGGAGCCTGGCGTAGACGGCGCCCAGGTACGTGCCGTACGAGTACCCGAAGTAGTTGATCTTTTTTGCGCCCAGGGCGCCGCGGATCGCGTCCATGTCCTGGACCGCGCTCACCGTGTCGATGTACGGCAGCAGGTCCCCGTACTTGCTCGCGCAGGCCTTCGCGAAGGCCTCGACGCGGTCGAGGTTGGCCTCTTCGAGAGCGGGGGTCGTCGGCAGCGAGTCGGGGCGCACCGGCTTGAAGTGTCCCGGCCGGCAGTTCAGGGCGGGCCTGCTCGCGCCGACCCCGCGCGGGTCGAAGCCGATGACGTCGTACTGGGCCGCCACGTTCTTCGGCAGCGAGGCCGCGACGAATCCGGCCAGGGACAGACCGCTGCCGCCTGGACCGCCCGGGTTCACCAGGAGAGGGCCCTGGTAGGTCTTCTTGGAGGTGTGCGGGACCCGGGACAGCGCGAGCGTGATCTTCCGGCCGTGCGGGTTCGCGTGGTCGAGGGGCACCTTCAGGGACGCGCACTGGAGCGTCGGATAGTTCTTGGTGCCGCACTTCTTCCAGGTGGGCTTCGCCGCGTCGGCGGAGGGGGCGGTGCGCCGGGCGGTCGCGGAGGCCGGGTTCGCGTCGGCCGGGACCGCGGTGATCATTCCGGCAACCACGGCGGCGGCACCGCACAGAGCGGCTGCGCGTCGGTTCACAATGAATCGCCTCACATCGATGGACCGGACAGCGGGCCGTGCACCTCACGGCCCTGGCCGTATCGTCCCGGGGCGGGCGCCCGGAAGGACCGCTTCTGCCGAGAGTTGACCCCATTGGGCCGCGCTGTACGGCCGGATGCCGGGCAGGGAGTGCCGACCGGTGTGCGAGGGACGCCGGTGCCGGTGCGTGGGCGTGTGCCGTCACAGAAGGGTGAGCTGGGTGGGCCCCGTCGTGACCGGTTCGGGCACCGGGATCCTGCGGGGCATCCCCGCGCGCGTGGGGCCTATCCCGTACTCCTCGGCCAGCTCGTGCACCTGCCGGGTGATCCGCCGCTGGTACCACTTCGGGGCGTACGCGCCCTCCGCGTACAGCCGCTCGTACCGCCGCACCAGATGCGGGTGGTGGTGCCCCAGCCAGCCCATGAACCACTCGCGCGCGCCGGGCCGCAGATGCAGCACGAGCGGGGTCACCGAGGTCGCGCCGGACGCGGCGACCGCCCGTACCGTCGCACGCAGTTGGGAGGGGTCGTCGCCGAGGAAGGGGATCACGGGGGCCATCAGGACCCCGCAGTCGATGCCGTGCGCGCTCAGGGTGCGTACGACGTCGAGGCGGCGCTCCGGGGCGGGCGTGCCCGGCTCCACGGTCCGCCACAGGTCGAGGTCGGTGAAGCCCACGGAGACGGAGATCCCGACCTCGGTGACGGCCGCCGCCTCCTTCAGGAGGTCCAGGTCGCGCAGGATCAGCGTGCCCTTGGTCAGGATGGAGAAGGGGTTCGCGTGGTCGCGCAGGGCCGCGATGATGCCGGGCATCAGCCGGTAGCGGCCCTCCGCGCGCTGGTAGCAGTCCACGTTGGTGCCCATCGCGATGTGGTCACCGAGCCAGCGCCGTGAGCCGAGCTGGCGCCGCAGCAGCTCCGGGGCGTTCACCTTCACCACGATCTGGCTGTCGAAGCCGAGGCCCGTGTCGAGGTCCAGATAGCTGTGGGTCTTGCGGGCGAAACAGTAGACACAAGCGTGCGTGCACCCCCGGTAGGGGTTGACCGTCCACTCGAAGGGCATGCGCGAGGCCCCCGGGACGCGGTTGACGATCGACCTGGCCCGGATCTCGTGGAAGGTGATCCCACGGAACTCGGGCGTGTCGAACGTCCGGGTGGTCACCGACTCCGCGCCGAACAGAGCGGGGTTTGTGGGGCCGGCCGACGGATTCCCGTCGGACTCCACTGCGAGGTTCTCCCACCGCATGACGCCTCCTCGATAGCACTGACCACAGAATAGAACACATGTTCCCTTGATCGTGCGACCCCGTAGTTCCGGACCCCGATTTGGGCGGCCCGGCCGCGTGATGGTTGGCTGAGCGCTGACGCCCGAGATCCCGAGTGCTGGAGGAACGCAATGGCGCAGGTCGAGGCCACCACCGAGCGAGTCGTGACGGGTCAGCCGGACGACGTGTTCGACGCGCTGGCCGACTACAACGGCACGCGTTCGAAGATCCTGAGCGAGCACTTCAGCGAGTACGAGGTCCGGGAGGGCGGCGACGGCGAGGGAACCCTCGTCCACTGGAAGCTCCAGGCCACCAGCAAGCGCATCCGCGACTGCCTGCTCGAAGTGAGCGAGCCCACCGACGGCGAACTCGTCGAGAAGGACCGCAACTCCTCGATGGTCACCACCTGGCGCGTCACCCCGGCCGGCGAGGGCAGGTCGCGCGTCGTCGTCACCACCGTGTGGGACGGCGCCGGCGGCATCGGCGGGTTCTTCGAGCGGACCTTCGCACCCAAGGGCCTCGGCCGCATCTACGACGAGGTGCTGGCGAAGCTCGCCGCCGAGGTGGAGAAGTAGCTCCACGGGGCGACTCCCCGCACTCCTGGACCCCACCGTCCCGGACGATTTCCACGCTCACCGTTTCGAGTGGTTTTCCGTACGGGCCCAGTTGTACGCCGTAGGGCTCCCACCGGCGGATACGTCCACCGGGGCCCGCCCCAGGGCGACTCGTCGCGCTTGCTCCCAGATGTCGCACAATGCGAGAAATGGGCCCCGCAGGCGCGACGAGGGGAGCAGCACGTGGGCGGCGGAACGGCTCTGGCGGAGAGCGGACGAGACGTTTCCTCTCCGGCCCCCGACACACCCCAAGCGCCGCCCGATCCCCCTCAGTTGGAGACACTGAGCCCGCGCCGCGTGCGCCTGGTCTTCTTCGCGCTCATGCTCGCGCTGCTCCTCGCGGCCCTGGAGCAGATGATCGTCGCCACCGCGCTCCCGAAGATCGTCGGAGAGCTGCACGGCCTGGACAAGATGTCCTGGGCGATCACCGCCTACCTGCTCACCTCGACCGTGGGACTGCCCGTCTACGGCAAGTTCGGCGATCTGTACGGCCGCAAGGGCGTCTTCCAGTTCGCCATCGTCGTCTTCGTGATCGGCTCGGCGCTGGCCGGATGGTCGCGCACCATGGACCAGTTGATCGCCTTCCGCGCCCTCCAGGGAGTCGGCGCCGGCGGCCTCATGATCGGCGTACAGGCCATCATCGCGGACGTCGTGCCGGCCCGGGAACGGGCCCGCTTCATGGGGATGATCGGCGCCGCGTTCGGACTCGCCTCGGTCGCGGGCCCCTTGCTCGGCGGCTACTTCACCGACCATCTCTCCTGGCGCTGGTGCTTCTACATCAACGTCCCCTTCGGCCTGGTCACCCTCGCCGTCGTGGCCGTCGTCCTCGAACTGCCGAAGCCCACCGCGAGGCCCCGCCTGGACGTCCTGGGCGCCCTGCTGCTCGCCGCCGCCTCCACCTGCCTGGTCCTGCTGACCAGTTGGGGCGGCACGGAGTACGCGTGGGGCTCGCGCGTCGTCCTCGGACTCGCCGCGGGAGCCGTCGCCTCGACCGTGCTCTTCCTCGTCGCCGAGCACCGCGCGGCCGAACCCCTCATCCCACTGCGGCTGTTCCGCGACGGCGTCTTCAACGTCACCGCTCTCGTAGGGGTGATCGTCGGCGTCGCCCTCTTCGGCGCGGCCAGCTATCTGCCCACGTACCTGCAGATGGTCGACGGCGCCAGCGCCACCGAGTCCGGCCTGCTCATGCTCCCCATGATGGGCGGCATCGTCGGCGCCTCGATCGTCTCCGGCCAGCTCATCAGCCGCAACGGCCGCTACAAGATCTATCCGATCCTCGGCGGCGCCCTGTCCGTCGTCGGCATGTGGCTGCTCTCACGGCTCGAAGCCGACACGCCCCGGCTGCACTACAGCGTGTGGATGGCCCTGCTCGGCGCCGGGATCGGCCTGGTCATGCCGGTGCTGATCCTCGCCGTCCAGAACTCCGTCCACCCGCACGACCTCGGCACCGCGACCAGCGCCAACAACTACTTCCGGCAGATCGGCGGCAGCGTCGGCGCGGCCGTCTTCGGCACGCTCTTCGCCAACCGGCTCGCCGACTCCCTGGCCGACCGGCTGCCCGCCGGGGCCGGCGTGCCCGACCCCGAGTCCATCACCCCGCAGCTCGTCCACACGCTGCCCGCCGGCCTGAGGGACGGCTACATCGCGGCGTACACCGACGCGATGCCGCGGATCTTCCTCTACCTCGTGCCGGTGCTCGTCCTGGGCCTGCTCGTCGCCTTCTTCCTCAAGGAGAAACCACTGGTGTCCCACCACACCCCCACCGCAGCCCCCGAGACCGCCGCGCCGCTCAACACCCCGCTGCCCGGCGCGCGTTCGTCGTACGCCGCCGGGATTCCCGTCTGCGGCACCGTGCAGCACCCCGACGGCACCGTCGTCCCCCGCGCCGCGCTCACCCTCATCGACGTCGCCGGGCAGCAGATCGGACGGGGCGCGAGCGGCGAGGACGGACGGTACGCGCTGTCGACGCCCGGATCGGGGTCGTACGTCCTGATCGCGGCGGCCAGCGGGCACCAGCCCCAAGCGGTCAGTGTCACCGTCGGGGAACGGCCCGTGGAACTGGACGTGGTCCTCGGCGGTGCGGGGCGGCTGGCCGGGAGCGTCGTCACGGCGGACGGGACGCCCGTACGGGACGCGACCGTCACGCTCACCAACGTGCACGGGGAGGTCGTCGCCGCGACGCGCAGCGGGCGCGAGGGCGGCTACGTCATCACCGAACTGGTGGCGGGGGAGTACACGCTGGCCGGGAGCGCGCCGGCCTTCCGCCCGGCCGCCCTGCCGGTGAGCGTGCAGGCCGCGCGCGAGACCCGGCAGGACGTCGAACTCGCGGGCGGGGCGGTACTGCGGGGCACCGTGCGGGCCAGTGGGGGGCGGCCGGTCGAGGACGCTCGGGTGACGCTGCTCGACGCGGCGGGCAATGTGGTCGACACGTTGACCACGGGGGGTGACGGGGCGTTCCGGTTCATCGACCTCTCGTCGGGCGAGTACACGGTGATCGCGGCGGGGTATCCGCCGGTGGCCACGGTGTTGCAGGTGGCGGGGGGCGGGCGCACGGAGCGCGACCTCCAACTGGGCCACGAGGACGACTGAGGCCGCGCCCTTTCCCGGGGCCCGGCTCCCACCGACCCGCAGCCGACGGTCTCCCCGCGGCCCGGCCCCCACACCGGCCCGCGGCCAACGATCTGGCCGCGCCCCCGTCCCCCACCGGCCCGCGGCCAACGATCTTCCCCGCGCCCCCGTCCCCTCAGGGGCGCGGGGAACGGCGCGATCAGCCCCCACCGGCCCGCAGGCAACGGTCTGCCCACGCCCCCACCCCCCCCAAGGGGCGCGAGGAACTGCGCGGCCAGCCCCCTCCGGTCCGCAGGTAAAAGACTGCGCCGTTCCCCGCGCCCCTTGGGGGGCTTGGGTGGTACGTCGGGTGCAGGACGGTGGGGGTTGGCCGCGCCGTTCCCCGCGCCCCTGGGGTGGGCTCGGGGAGTTCGTCGGGTGCGGGGCCGTGGGGGCCGGTCGCGCCGTTCCTCGCGCCCCTAGGCGGTGGGGGTGTGCGCCGGAGGCAATTCGGGGAATGGGGCACATCGCCGCCGGGCACGGACGTACCGTGGTCGGAGTGGTGGCACAGATCTTGCGGACCGTGGGAGAGAGGGCCTGAGCCATGGACCGTGGCACCGAGAGGGGCAACCCTCCGCACGGGGCAGCCGCGGCGGGGCGGATTCCGCTGGCCGTGGTCGTGGTGGACCGCCAAGGACTGGTCTCGCACTGGAGCCGCGGCGCCCGCCGCCTCTTCGGCACGGCGAGGGATGAAGCCGTAGGCCGTCCCGTGGTCGACCTGCTGCCCGTCTCCGGCGCACTGCCCGAGGACGACGAGACCGCCCCCTACGGGGCGTACGCCGCGTACGACGGGCTCGGCCCCGATCTCGAATCCTCCCTGGACGGGCGGCTGTTCTACCCGGCCGCGGGCCGCGCCCGGCTGACGGCGGCGGACAGCGACCGGATCGACGTCCTGTGGTGGGCGTACCCGCTCGTGGGCCCGGGGGCCGAGCGCCTGCTGGTCCTCGCCGCCGACGCGGGCGCGCTGCGTCCCGACGACACCGACGCGTCCGACGCGTCCGGCGCGGGCGCCGCCGTGGAGCGCATCGCACCCGGGTTCGCGCTGCACACCGACTTCCCCGGCGCCGAGGACCTGGCAGGCAGGCTGCCCGAGATCCTGCCGAGCATGAGCGTGGGCGAAAGCGCCCGCATCGTCTCCCAGGTCCTCGAACTGGGCTATCCGGTCCTGGAGTTCAGCCAGAACGACCGCGTCCCCGTCACCCCCGACTGGGGTGTCCCGCGCCGCACCGAGCGCATGGAGCGCCGGCAGCGGGCGGCTGCCGCGGCCCTGTCGGGCGAGCCCCTGCCGCAGGACGCCGAGGACGAGGTCGAGGACCTCGAATACGCCGCCGTACGCGAACGGCTGGAGTTCCTGAACGAGGTCAGCGGACGCATCGGCACCTCGCTCGACCTGTCCCGCACCATCGTCGAGGTCAGCCGGGCCGTCGTCCCGCGCTTCACCGACGTGGCCGGGACCTATCTGCGCGAACAGGTCGTCGCCGGTGAGGGCTTCTCCGACGGCGTGCCCGACACGACCACCATGTGGCACCGGGTCGCGCTGGAGCACACGGACGAACCGGGCCGCTGGGACGACGTCGTGCCGGTCGGCGAGGCCATGCCCTTCCCCGCGCACACCCCGTTCTTCCAGTGCATGACCACCGGCGAACCCGTTCTCGTGCCCCGCATCAGCGAGCAGATGGGCCACATGATCGCCGCGCAGTTCGAGAAGCGCGACATCCGGCCCCTGATCACCGGCCGCTCCATGCTGGTCGTGCCCCTCAAGGCCCGCAACGTCGTCCTCGGCTTCATGATCCTGCTGCGGCACCCGGAGCGCGTCGAGTTCAACGACATGGACCGTGTCACCGGCGCCGAACTCGCCGCGCGCGCCGGGCTCGTACTCGACAACGCCCGCATGTACACGTACCAGGAGAGTGTCGCCGAGACCCTCCAGGACAGCATGCTGCCGCACATCGCGCCGCGGATGTCCGGCTGTGACATCGCGACCCGCTATCTGCCGGGCACACTGCTCGGGCGGGTCGGTGGCGACTGGTTCGACTCCGTGAAGCTGCCCGGTTCGCGTACCGCACTCGTCGTCGGTGACGTCATGGGCCACGGGCTCAACTCGGCCGCGATGATGGGGCAGTTACGGACCGCCGTCCAGACCATGGCGGCCCTCGACCTGCCACCCTCCCAACTCCTTCGCAACCTCGACGACCTGGCGCAGCGACTCGGCGAGCACTACCTCGCGACCTGCCTGTACGCGATCTACGACCCCATCGCGAGCGAGCTGGAGATCGCCAACGCGGGCCACATCCCGCCCGTGCTGGTCCGCGCCGAGAACGGCCACAGCGATCTGCTGGAACTGCCCACCGGCGCGCCCATTGGAGTCGGCGGGGTGCCCTTCGAGTCCGTACGCGTGCGAGTGGCACCCGGTGACCGGCTCGTGATGTGCACCGACGGCCTGGTCGAGGTGCGCGGCGAGGACATCGGCGTCGGCCTCGCCACGCTCTGCGAGTCCGCGGCCCATCCGGCCGCCTCCATGGACGACGCCTGCGACACCATCATCCGGGCCCTCAACACCCGCGGTGGCCGCAAGGACGACGTGGCGCTCCTGATGGCGCGGCTCAACGGCATCGGGCCCGAGGACGTCGCCGAGTGGCGGATCGGGCACGACCCCCGGGAGGCGGGCCGGGCGCGTGCGGCGGTCCGTGAGCAGCTCCACGCGTGGGGCCTCGGCTCCGTCGCCGACACCGCCGAGCTGCTGGTGAGCGAGCTGGTCACCAATGCCGTACGGCACTCCCACAGCCGGCCGATCGACCTCCGGCTGGTCCGGGGCGACACCCTGCTGTGCGAGGTGGACGACGACGATCACACCCTGCCCACGTTGCTCAGCGCGGGGCGGCTCGACGAGTTCGGGCGCGGGATGCGGGTCGTGAGCACGCTGGCGCGTGAGTGGGGGACGAGCCGGACCGGCTCCGGCAAGACGGTGTGGTTCGAACTGACGTTGCCGCGGCGCTGACCGCTGGGCTGGGCTGGGCTGGGCGGAAGCGTTGAGATGACTCTGCGGGTCGGTGGGGGCTGGCCGCGCCGTTCCCCGCGCCCCTTTCGGGGCGTAGCCCCGAGCGTGACCGCGTGCGGGAGCGAATGAGCCGTGAAGGTGTGCGCCCTGTTCTTGTCGCTGTGACCCCGGCGCGGTAAACCGGACTGCCCGTCACATTTTCCTGGGGAGCTGGCATGAGCGTGACTACTCGGTACAGGGAGGCCTGGGAGGGCTTCTGGCGGGAGGCTCCCGACGATCGGGGAGCCGTCTTCTGGGATGCCGAGCCCGCGCTCACCGCGGGCGTCCATCTCGGTCTGTTCGAGCCGCACTTGACCGCCCCGGGGCTGCCCCTCGTGGACCTCGGCTGCGGCAACGGCACCCAGACCCGGTTCCTCGCGGACCGCTATCCGCGGGTGATCGGCGCCGATCTGTCGGCCGCGGCCCTCGACCACGCCCGGCTCGCGGACCCGGCGGGCCAGGCCCACTACCGGATGGTCGACGCGGCGGAGAGGGCCGAGGCCGAGACGCTGCACGCCGAGATGGGCGACGCCAACGTCTATATGCGGGGCGTCCTGCACCAGTGCGAGCCCGCCGACCGGCAGTCGCTCGTCGACGGTCTGGCCACGCTCGTCGGCGACCGGGGCCGCGCCTTCGTCGTCGAACTGGCCGAGGCGGCCGGGGCCATGCTGCGCGACCTCGCCCGGAGTCCCGAGGGGCCGCCCGCGAAACTCGCGCCCGTCCTCCGGCACGGCATCGCGCCCGGTGAGGTGGCCGACGCCGCCGTCCCGGAGTATCTGCGGGCGGCCGGTCTCGGGGTGGTGGCGAGCGGGGAGCTGCCGCTCGTCACCACGGAGCACCGGGCCGACGGCTCACGCATCGAACTGCCCTCCCTGTGGATGGTCGTGGGGCGTATCCGGGAGTGACCGGAAGTCGTGCCAAGTCCCGGGGAAGTTCGGTCGTAGGCGCTGTTTGACATGGGCACGATCTAAACGGCGGTTCCCCGGCAGGCCGCCACCGCCCTTCCGCGCACGGCTTCCCCAGAGAGGCGATTCGTCATGGCGGCACGCCACCACCCCCTCGTCGGCGGACTCCTGGTCCTGTTCCTGGCCCTGACCGGCCTGGTCGCCCTTCCCCCCACCCCTTCCCACGCCGCGACACCGGTCTGCGCCCTGGTGTGCGACACGCTCGACCCCTCCAAGGCGCAGCAGGACACCTTCCCGGTGCCGAACAGGACCATCAACGGCAGAACCCTGCGGCTGCACGTCTCCGACCCGGACAGCGCGGCCTGGGCGAGCATCGACAACGGCGTGGCGGGCGACGCGGTCTGGCTGGACCGCTCCTGGGACCGGGGCGCCACCTGGGAGGGCCTGCTCGGCAAGGCGAGCGTCCCCGGTTCATGGACCGGCACCCGCACCCTCATGTACAACATCACCGACCCCGTCGCGCACCGGCGCGGCTGGATCCGTGCCTGCGGCGACGCCGCCGGGGTGACCTGCACCGACTGGGTGTACCCGAAGGTGTGCGACGGCACGGCCTGCGACGGAGCCGACCCCGCCACGGCGGCCGGCGACGACACCCCGGTGCCCGCCACCACGCTCTTCGGCCGCACCATCAGCCTGCACGTCGACCAGCGCGGCGGTACGGCCTGGGGCGTCATCGCGGGCGGCGGCGCGGGCGACGAGATATGGCTGGACCGCTCCTGGGACGGCGGAGCGAGCCATCCCGAGGGCTCCTCCCTCGGCCGTACGAGCGTGTCCTCCGGGGCCACCTCCGCCCGGACCACCCTGTTCGCCACCCGGGACCCGCGCGGCCTGCTGTACGGCGGGGCGGTCCGCGCCTGCGGTCGCGAGGCCGCCCACCAGGAGGGCAGCTGCACGGCCTGGGCCAGGCCCGCACCGACCCGGGCACGCGGCGCGGCGGACGCGCTGATGGCCTCGTACCGGACCGATGAGGGCTGGTGGCGCAGCAGTTGGTGGAACTCCGCCGTCGCGCTCACGACGGTCGTCGAGTTCGCCGAACAGAGCGGGCGGCTCGACTACGACTGGGCGATCGCCCGCACCTACGAACAGAACCGGGGCGTCTTCCCGGCGGGCGGGCGCAGCTCGGACCCGATCGAGGGGCACTTCATCAGCCGCGCGATCGACGACGCGGGCTGGTGGGCGGTGGCCTGGCTGACGGCGTACGACTACACGGGCGACCGGCGCTACCTGGAGGAAGCGGTCACCATCACGAACTACGTCCACCAGTACTGGGACACCGGTACCTGTGGCGGCGGTGTGTGGTGGGACCGGGAGCGCACCTACAAGAACGCGGTGACCAACGGGCTCTACCTGTGGCTCACCACCTCACTGCACCAGCGGATCAGCGGCGACACCGTGTGGGGCGCCCGCGCGACCACGGCCGCGGACTGGTACCTCGCCAGCGGAATGATCAACTCCGCGGGCCTCGTCAACGACGGGATCACCTCGGGCTGCGCCAACAACGGCCAGACCGTGTGGAGTTACAACCAGGGACTCGCCATCGGAGCCTTCACCCAGCTGTGGCGGTCGACGGGGAGCACCCGGTACCTGGACACGGCCAAGCGGCTGGCCGACACCGCGATCTCCTCACCGGCGCTGACCCGTGGCGGCGTACTGACCGAGTCCTGCGACCTGGGCACGGCCTCCTGCGACGACAACCAGAAGCAGTTCAAGGGCATCTTCGTCCGGCACCTCGCCGACCTCGCGGACGCCACGGCCTCGACCGCGTACAAGGCGTACGTCACCAAGCAGGCCGACTCCGTCTGGACGACCGACCGGGACCCGCTCAACCGCCTCGGGCAGCGCTGGTCGGGAACCGCGCCCAACGTCTCGGACTGGCGCACCCAGGCGAGCGCGCTGGAGGCGCTGACGGCCGCCGCACGGCTGGCGGGCTGAGTATGAGGATTCCGGAACGCCGCGAAGGGGGGTGTGCATTCGCAGGGCTATGTGACATATTACTGACGTGAGCAACTCGCTGACCTGCGATGTCGTGGTCGTCGGGGCCGGAATGGTAGGGGCGGCGACCGCCCTGTACGCGGCTCGGGCGGGGCTGAGTGCCGTCCTGGTGGACCGTGGTCCGGTGGCGGGCGGCACCACCGGCTCCGGCGAGGGCAACCTCCTCGTCTCCGACAAGGAACCCGGCCCCGAACTCGAACTCGCCCTGCTCTCCGGGAGGTTGTGGGCCGACCTCGCCGCCGAGCCGGGCGTGGGCGAGTCCGTCGAGTACGAGGCCAAGGGCGGACTCGTCGTCGCCTCCGCGCCCGAGGGCCTGGCGGCGCTGGAGGAACTGGCCGCCGCACAGCGCTCGGCCGGTGTCCGGGCCGATTCCGTCGGCCCGGACCAACTCCACGACCTCGAACCGTACTTGGCGCACGGCCTCGCGGGCGGCGTGCTCTATCCGCAGGACGCCCAGGTGATGCCGACGCTCGCGGCGGCCCGTCTCGTCCGGCTCGCCCGCACCGCGGGTGCCTCGCTGCGGACCGGCCGGACGGTCACGGACGTGCTGCGTACCGCGTCGGGGGCGGTGCGCGGCGTCCGTACCTCGCACGGCGACATCCACGCGCCCGCGGTCGTCAACGCGGCCGGGACCTGGGGCGGGGAACTGGCCGCGCTGGCCGGGGTGTCCCTGCCCGTACTGCCCCGGCGCGGCTTCGTCCTCGTCACCGAACCCCTGCCGCGCAGGGTGCGCCACAAGGTGTACGCGGCGGACTACGTGGCCGACGTGGCCAGTGACTCTGCGGCGCTGCAGACCTCCCCGGTGGTCGAGGGAACGGCGGCGGGCCCCGTACTGATCGGCGCCAGCCGGGAACGGGTCGGCTTCGACCGCTCCTTCTCGCTGCCCGTCACCCGGGAACTGGCGGCCGGTGCGACCCGGCTGTTCCCCTTCCTGGCGGAGGTGCGGGCCATGCGCGCCTACCTCGGCTTCCGCCCCTACATGCCCGACCACCTGCCCGCCGTCGGGCCCGACGCACGGGTGCCCGGCCTCTTCCACGCGTGCGGGCACGAGGGCGCGGGCATCGGACTCGCCACCGGTACCGGCCACTTGATCGCCCAGGTGCTGGCGGGCAGGAGGCCCGACCTGGATCTCGCGCCGTTCCGCCCCGACCGTTTCCCCGATCCCGCACCCGATCTCGCATCCGCACCCGCTCCCGATCCCGAGGAGTTCTGCTCGTGACGCCGCGTACTCCTCTGAGGCTGGTCCGGGCCCGGCCCGAACCGCCGTTCACGGTCACGTTCGACGAGCGGGAGCTGGCCGTTCTCCCCGGCCAGACGATCGCGGCCGTCCTGTGGTCCGCGGGTGTCATGTCCTGGCGCACGACCCGGGGGAGCGGTGAGCCGCGCGGAGTCTTCTGCGGGATCGGGGTGTGCTTCGACTGTCTGCTGACCGTCAACGGACGCCCCAACCAACGGGCTTGCCTGGTACGGGCGGAGCCGGGTGACGTGATCCGAACCCAGGAAGGGACCGGACGGCATGAGTGAACGACCCCGCCTCGCGGTGATCGGCGCCGGACCCGCCGGGCTCGTCGCCGCCCTCGCGGCTGCCGCGCGCGGTGTGGCGGTGACCCTCGTGGACGCGGCCCCGCAGGCCGGCGGCCAGTTCTACCGACAGCCCGCCACCGGGCTCGGTGCCCGCCGCCCCAGCGCGCTGCATCACCAGTGGCGCACCTGGGAACGACTCCGCGACGGACTGGCGGCGCACGTCGGGGCGGGCAGGATCACACACCTGACGGAACATCATGTGTGGTGCGTGGAAGGGGAGTCCGGTTCCTTCGCCGTGCACGCTCTGCTCGGGCCCGAGCAGGAGGAGTCCGTGGTGGTGCGGGCCGACGCCGTGCTCCTCGCGACCGGCGGCTACGAGAAGGTGCTGCCGTTCCCCGGCTGGACCCTCCCCGGAGTCGTCACCGCGGGCGGCGCGCAGGCCATGCTGAAGAGCGGACTCGTGCTGCCGGGCCGTACCGTCGTCGTCGCCGGGACCGGGCCGCTGCTGATGCCCGTGGCCGTCGGACTGGCCGCGGCCGGGGCGAAGGTGGCCGCCCTCGTGGAATCCGCCGACCCCAAGGACTTCGTACGGCATGCGCGGGTCCTCGCCGCCCATCCGGACAAGCTCGCCGAAGGCGCCCGGTACGCCGCCGGGTTGGCGCGGCACCGGGTCAAGGTCCACGTCCGGCACACCGTCGTCGCGGCGCACGGGACCGACCGCCTCGAAGCCGTGACCGTGGCCGCGCTCGACGCCGACGGACGGGTCAAGGGCGGCAGCGAGTGGCGCGTTCCCTGCGACAGCCTCGCCGTCGGGCACGGCATGCTGCCGCACACCGACCTCGCCGAGACACTCGGCTGCCGCCTCGACGGGGTGAACGTCGCCGTGGACGACGAACAGCGCACCGACGTGCCGGGCGTCTGGGCCGCCGGCGAGACCACCGGGATCGGCGGCTCCGCGCTCTCACTGGCCGAGGGCCGGATCGCGGGCCTGTCCATCGCCGCACGACTCGACTCCCGTACGCCCGAACCCGGTTCGTACGCGTCGGCCGCCAAGGCACGTGCCGGGCTGCGGGAGTTCTTCGACGCCGTCGACAACGTCTGCACACCGCCCGACCGTTGGGTGGAGCGGGTCGGCGACGACACCCTCGTGTGCCGTTGCGAGGAGGTGCCCGCCGCCACGATCCGGGAGGCCGTCGACGAACTCGGCGCGGGCGACGTACGTACCGTGAAACTGCTGACCCGGGCCGGGATGGGCTGGTGCCAGGGCCGGATGTGCGGTCCCGCGGTGGCGGGGCTCGCGGGGTGCCCGCCGACACCGGCACGGCGGCCCTTCGCGCGGCCGGTACCGCTCGGTGTGCTGGCACGCGAGCCCGGTGAAGCCTCGTGACCCACCCCCATGCCCCATGACTTCAAGGACCGGACGGGAACCCTCATGACCGACACGACCGACCAGACCTCCGACCGTCCCTGGCGCGGCGTCCTCGTCGCCACCGCCCTACCGCTCAGGGACGACCTCTCCGTCGACCACGACGCGTACGCCGACCACTGCGCCTGGCTCGTCGCGAACGGCTGCGACGGTGTCGTACCCAACGGCTCGCTCGGTGAGTACCAGGTGCTGACCCCCGAGGAGCGCGCCAAGGTCGTGGAGACGGCCGTGGCGGCGATCGGCGGCTCGCGCGTCATGCCCGGCGTCGCCGCGTACGGCTCCGCCGAGGCCCGGCGCTGGGCCGAGCAGGCACGCGACGCGGGCTGCGCCTCCGTGATGCTGCTGCCCCCGAACGCGTACCGGGCCGACGAGCGCTCGGTGCTCGCCCACTACGCGGAGGTCGCGAAGGCCGGCCTGCCGATCGTGGCGTACAACAACCCGATCGACACCAAGGTCGACCTGGTGCCCGAACTGCTCGCCGAACTGCACGGCGAGGGGTACATCCACGGCGTCAAGGAGTTCTCCGGCGATGTCCGGCGGGCCTACCGCATCGCCGAACTCGCTCCGGATCTCGACCTGTTGATCGGCGCCGACGACGTCCTGCTGGAACTGGCGGTCGCCGGCGCCAAGGGCTGGGTCGCCGGTTACCCGAACGCGCTGCCCGCCGCGTCCGTCGAGCTGTACCGCGCCGCCGTCCGGGGCGACCTCGACACCGCGCTGCCCCTCTACCGCCAACTGCACCCGCTGCTGCGCTGGGACTCCCAGGTGGAGTTCGTCCAGGCGATCAAGCTGTCGATGGACATCGTCGGCCGGCACGGCGGGCCGGTGCGTCCGCCGCGCGTGCCGTTGCGGGCCGACCAGGAGGCCGCCGTCCGGGCCGCCACGGAGAAGGCCGTGGCGGCCGGGCTCGTCTGAAGGCCGGGCCGGGAAGACGCCGGGTTCGTCCGGGGAGAGAGGGAGACAGTCCATGCGTAGCAAACTCGTCCTGCATGCCGTCGATTCGCACACCGAGGGCATGCCGACCCGGGTGATCACCGGTGGAATCGGCACGATTCCCGGTGCGACGATGAACGAGCGGCGGCTGTACTTCCGTGAACACCGCGACGACATCAAGCAGTTGCTGATGAACGAGCCGCGCGGGCACTCGGCGATGAGCGGCGCGATCCTCCAGCCGCCCACCCGGCCCGACTGCGACTTCGGCGTCATCTACATCGAGGTGTCGGGCTATCTCCCGATGTGCGGGCACGGGACGATCGGGGTCGCGACCGTACTCGTGGAGACCGGGATGGTCGAGGTCGTCGAGCCGGTGACGACCATCCGGCTCGACACGCCGGCCGGGCTCGTCGTCGCCGAGGTCGCCGTGCGGGACGGGGCCGCGCAGTCGGTCACGCTCTGGAACGTGCCGTCCTTCGCCGTCGCCCTCGACCGGAAGATCGAGCTCGCGGACGGGCGGACGGTGACGTACGACCTCGCGTACGGCGGGAACTTCTACGCGATCCTGCCGCTCGACCAGTTCGGGCTGCCTTTCGACCGGGCCCGTAAGGACGACATCCTTGCCGCGGGTCTTTCGCTGATGGACGCGATCAATGCCGAAGGGGAGCCGGTTCATCCCGAGGACTCCAGCATCAGGGGCTGTCATCATGTGCACCTGGTCGCGCCCGGGTCGACGGCTCGGCATTCCCGGCATGCGATGGCGATCCATCCCGGGTGGTTCGACCGGTCGCCCTGCGGGACGGGGACGAGTGCGCGGATGGCGCAGTTGCATGCGCGGGGGGAACTCGGTCTGGAGACCGAGTTCCTGAACGAGTCGTTCATCGGGACGCGGTTCAGTGGGCGGTTGCACGGGACCACGGAGGTGGGTGGGGTGGCGGCTGTGCTGCCCAGTTTCACTGGGCGGGCGTGGGTCACTGGGACCGCTCAGTATCTTCTTGATCCTGATGATCCGTTTCCGGCGGGGTTCGTGTTGTAGGCGGGGGTGGGTGGGCGGGTGAGTGGCTGGTGGGTTGGCTGGTGCGGCTCAAGGATTGCGCCGTTCCCCGCGCCCCTGAAGACGAACGACTGCGCCGTTCCCCGCGCCCCTGAAAGCCAAAGCGAACGACCACGCCGTTTCCCGCGCCCCTGAAAGACCGAAAGTCCTAGGAGATCGTCCATGGTTGCCCAGCGTGTCGGCGCGCCCGCCCTTCCCTCGTTGGGGGGTAGGAAGCCCAGCTATCGGGAGCGGGTTGCCGATGCTTTGCGGGCTGCTCTCATCGCGGGGGAGCTGCGGCCCGGGGAGGTGCACTCCGCGCCCGCTCTCGCCGCGCGGTTCGGGGTATCCGCCACCCCCGTGCGTGAGGCGCTGCTCGACCTTGCCAAGGAAGGGCTCGTCGACACCGTGCCCAACAAGGGGTTCCGGGTCACCGCCGTGTCCGAGAAGCAGCTGGACGAGTACACGCACATCCGCTCGCTGATCGAGATCCCCACCACCGTCGGTCTCGCCGCCTCCGCGGCCCCCGCCGACCTGGCGGCGCTGCGGCCCGTCGCGCAGGAGATCGTCACGGCCGCGGCGGCCGGTGACCTCATCGCGTACGTCGAGGCCGACGTCCGCTTTCACCTCGGCCTGCTCGCCCTCGCGGGCAACGACCACCTCGTCGAGGTCGTCGGCGACCTTCGCAAGCGTTCTCGGCTGTACGGATTGCACGCCCTGGTCGAGGCGGGGCGTCTGGAGGCCTCGGCCGAGGAGCACCTGGAGATCCTGGACGCGCTGGTCGCCCGCGACGAGGGGGCCGTACGTGCTGTCATGACGCGTCATCTCGGGCATGTACGGGGGTTGTGGGCGGCCGAGTGACCGTGACGGCGACACGCTGTCCGGCAACCTCGCGTGTGTGCGTCCTCGTGCTCTCCTGAGTGCGGTTCGGGACCGGGAGCGGGAGGAGGACGCACGTGAGCGAGTGGATGCGCGGAGCGGTGGTGGTCGGTGCTGCCGCCGTGGCGCTCTCCGCCCTGGCCCCCGATGCCGCGGCACAGGCATGGGGGCTCCGCCCCCGAACCCCCGTTGCGCAGTTCCCCGCTCCCCTGGAGGGGCCGGCCACAGCGGACCCGTACCCGGCGACGCGCGCGCAGGACAAGATCTTCGTGTTGCCCGTCGAGTTCGTCGATTACGCGCACAATCGGATTCCGGAACCCGACCGTTCCACCGACAACTCCACCGTCTGGGCCGCCGATTACAGCCCCGCCTACTACCAGCGGCAGATCTTCGGCACGGGTGGTGGCGCGGGCAGTGGTCAGGACGGTTCCGGGGACACCCTGAAGGGCTACTACCAGCGGCAGTCCAGCGGTGCCTACACCATCACCGGCACCGTCCACGACTGGACCCGCGTGGGCCACCGCCTCGCGCACTACGGCACCGACGCCTGCAAGAAGCAGGGCAAGCCGATCTCGACGTACTACTGCAATCAGCAGCTCGTCACGGACGGGCTCGACCAGTGGTACGAGGACCAGCGCGCCGCAGGCCGCAGTGTCGCCTCACTGCGTAAGTACCTGGCCACGTACGACACTTGGGACCGCCGCGACCACGACCGGGACGGGAACTTCGACGAACCCGACGGCTATCTCGACCGCGTGATGCTGATGTTCGCGGGGGAGTCGCAGGTCAACGGCGGTGGTGTCAACGGTTCCGACGCCATCGGGTCCCACCGCGGAAACGTCAGCCATCTGCAGACCGGCGCCGGCAGGCTGGGCCCGGCGGGCGGGCGCAAGGGCGGTGGCAGCGAGGTCGGCGACTCCGGGATCTGGGTCGACGACTACACGATGACGAATGAGAACCGGGGCCTCGGCACCCTGGCCCACGAGTACGGCCACGACCTCGGCCTGCCCGACCTGTACGACACCTCGGGCGCCGAGAACTCCACCGGCTTCTGGTCGGTCATGGGGCAGGGGTCGCTCCTGTCGGGGGACGACGAACTCGCCGCCCACCCGGGCGACTTGGGTGCCTGGGCCCGGCTCCGGCTCGGGTGGCTCGATTACGTGACCGTCAAGGCCGGGGCCTCCTCCACCGTCACGCTCAACCCGCTGTCCGTGCCCTCCGCGACCGCGGGGCCCGAGGCCCTTCTGGTGAACCTGCCGGCCGACGCGGACGGCAACGCCCGCTACTACGTCGTCGAGAACAGGCAGTACGTGGGGGAGGACGGATTCCTCAAGTCGGGCCCCTTTCACCTGGGTTGGGCGCCCGGGAAGCCCCGGTTCAAGGAGCGGCTGCACTACGAGAGCGGTGTCCTGATCTGGTACTGGAACACCAAGTACCGCGACAACAAGACCCGCGCGAACGGCGGTTACGGCCGGATCCTGCCGATCGACGCCCATGCGGAACCCGCCCGGACCGCCTCCGGAGCGGTGGTCCGGGGCCGCCTCCAGACGTACGACGCGCCCTTCGGTCTGCGGCCCACCGCGCCGCTCGTCTTCCACCTGGGCGGTGTGCGGACGGTGATCCCCGCCCGGCCCGCCGTCCCGGTCTTCGACGACCTCAAGGGGGTCCACCACTACGACACCGCGCCCTACGGATCCAGCTACGACGCCGACTCCGGCACCACCATCACCGTGGACGAGGAACATGCCGACGGCCGAGTGAAGGTTTCGGTCGGTTCGACCGGCTGACCGCCCGGGCCTGTGGAGCGCATCGCGACTGCGATACAACTGGAACATGGTAAAGATCCTCATCAGTGCCGACATGGAGGGCGCCACCGGGGTGACCTGGCCGGCCGACGTGCAGCCGGGCGCACCCGAGTGGGAGCGGTGCCGTTCGATGTTCACCTCGGACGTGAACGCCGCGGTCCTCGGCTTCTTCGACGGCGGCGCCGACGAGGTCCTCATCAACGAGGCCCACTCGACCATGCGCAACCTGCTGCTCGAGCAACTGGACGAACGGGCCCAGATGCTCACCGGGCGGCACAAATCACTCTCCATGGTCGAGGGTGTGCAGCACGGCGACGCCGACGGCATCGCCTTCGTCGGCTACCACGCGGGCGCCGGAATGGAGGGCGTCCTCGCCCACACCTATCTCGCCAACTCGATCACCGGCGTGTGGGTCGACGACGAGCGCGCCAGCGAGGGCCTGCTCAACGCGCACGTCGTCGCCGAGTACGGAGTCCCCGTCGTGCTGGTCACCGGCGACGACGTGGCCTGCGAGGACGCGCTCGGCTACGCGCCCGAGGCCCTGAAGGTCGCCGTCAAGGACCATGTCTCGCGGTACGCGGCCGTGTGCCGCACCCCGGCCCGTACGGCGGCGGACATCCGGTCGGCGGCCAAGGAGGCGGCGCGGCTCGCGGTGCGGCACGAGCCCCGCCGGGCGGGCCCCTTCACCGTGGCCCTGGAGTTCGACGCCGAGCACCTGGCCCTGTCGGCCACCGTCGTCCCGGGCGTCGAGCGGACCGGGGAACGCAAGGTGGCGTACACCAGCGCCACGATGTACGAGGGCATCCGGACCTTCAAGGCGGTCACCACGATCGTCTCGGCCGCCGTGGAGGAGAACTATGGCTGACATGAGCGTGATAGGGCAGACGGCCGTCGACGAGCAGGCCCTGGACGAGGTCGTCCGGTTCACCTCCGACCTGATCCGCATCGACACCACCAACCGCGGGGGCGGCGACTGCCAGGAACGGCCGGCCGCCGAGTACGCCGCCGCCCTGCTCGCCGAGGCGGGGCTTGAGCCGACCCTCCTGGAGCGCACCAAGGGGCGTACGAACGTCGTCGCGCGCCTGGAGGGCACCGACCCGTCCGCCGACGCGCTGCTGGTCCACGGTCACCTGGACGTCGTACCCGCGCAGGCGGAGGACTGGAGCGTCCACCCGTTCTCCGGCGAGGTCCGCGACGGGGTCGTCTGGGGACGCGGCGCGGTCGACATGAAGAACATGGACGCGATGATCCTCGCGGTCGTCCGGCAGTGGGCACGCGCAGGCGTACGCCCCCGCCGCGACCTGGTGATCGCGTTCACCGCGGACGAGGAGGCGAGCGCCGAGGACGGTTCGGGCTTCCTCGCCGACCAGCACGCCGGGCTCTTCGCGGGCTGCACCGAGGGCATCAGCGAGTCCGGGGCGTTCACCTTCCACGACGGCGCCGGACGTCAGCTGTACCCGCTCGCGGCGGGCGAGCGCGGCACGGGCTGGCTGAAGCTCACCGCGCGCGGCCGGGCGGGCCACGGCTCCAAGGTCAACCGGTCCAACGCGGTGACCCGGCTCGCCGCCGCGATCGCGCGGATCGGCGACCACGAGTGGCCCGTACGGCTCACCCCGACGGTCCGCGCGGCGCTCACCGAACTCGCCGCGCTGTACGGGGTCGAGCCCACGCTCGACGGCGCCGACGGGGTCGACCGGCTGCTGGACAAGCTCGGTCCCGCCGCCTCCCTGGTCGAGGCGACGGTCCGCAACAGCGCCAACCCGACCATGCTGGACGCCGGTTACAAGGTCAACGTGATCCCCGGGGAGGCCGTCGCCCACGTCGACGGACGCTTCCTCGCCGGCACGGAGGACGAGTTCCGGGCCACCCTCGACCGGCTCACCGGACCGGACGTGGAGTGGGAGTTCGTCCACCGCGAGGTCGCCCTGCAGGCGCCGCTCGACTCGACGACGTACGCCCGGATGCGGGCGGCCGTGGAGGAGTTCGCGCCCGAGGGGAACGTCGTGCCGTACTGCATGTCGGGCGGCACGGACGCCAAGCAGTTCTCCCGCCTCGGCATCACCGGCTACGGTTTCGCGCCGCTCAAGCTCCCGCCGGGCTTCGACTACCAGGCCCTCTTCCACGGGGTCGACGAAAGGGTGCCCGTCGAGGCACTGCATTTCGGAGTCCGGGTACTCGACCGCTTCCTGCGCACGGCCTAGGAAGAAACGGCCCGAGGGAAAACGGAACAAGAGACAGAGGGACAAAGAAGAAAATGGGGGACACAGTGCAGACGCTGGCCTACGGTTCCTGGCCCTCGCCCATCGACGCGGAGCTCGCCGCCGCGCACGACGGGCACCCCGACTTCGTCGGCTTCGTCGGCGACGAGGCGTGGTGGACCGAGCCCCGGCCCTCCGAGGGCGGTCGCCGCACCCTGGTGCGCCGCCTCGCCGACGGCACGGAGGAGTCGGTACTGCCCGCCCCGTGGAACGTCCGCAGCCGCGTCATGGAGTACGGCGGACAGCCCTGGACCGGCACGGTCGGCGAGGACGGCCCGCTGGTCGTGTTCGTGAACTTCGCCGACCAGCGGCTGTACGTGTACGAGCCCGCCGACCCCGGGAGCGGGCCGCGCCCCCTCACCCCCGTGTCCTCCGTCGGCGGCGGACTGCGGTGGGTGGACCCGCAGGTGCGCGTCGAACTCGGCGAGGTCTGGTGCGTACTGGAGGAGTTCACCGGCGACGGGCCCAGCGATGTACGGCGGCTCGTCGCCGCCGTGCCGCTGGACGGCTCGGCCGCCGAGGACCGGGCCGCGGTGCGCGAACTCACCGACGACCGGCACCGGTTCGTCACCGGGCCGCGGATCTCGCCCGACGGGCGGCGCGCGGCCTGGCTGGCCTGGGACCACCCGCGGATGCCGTGGGACGGCACCGAGCTGCTGGTGGCCGACGTCGGCTCCGACGGGTCCCTGGGGGAGCCCCGGACGGTCGCGGGCGGCCCCGACGAGGCGATCGCCCAGGCCGACTGGGGCCGCGACGGCTCCCTCCTGTACTCCAGCGACCGCTCCGGCTGGTGGAACCTCTACCGGGCCTCCGGCAGCGCGACTGCAGGTGACGGCACCGACGGCGACGGCACCGCCGGTGAGCCGCCCTTTCTGCTGTGCAACCGCGAGCAGGAGTTCGGCGGGCCGCTGTGGACGGTCGGCCGCCGCTGGTTCGCGCCGCTGGACAGCGGCCTGATCGCCGTCGTGCACGGCCGGGGCGCCACCGCGCTCGGCATCCTCGACCCGGAGAGCGGCGAGGTCGTCGACGCGGCCGGACCCTGGAGCGAGTACGCGCCCACCCTC
The DNA here is from genome assembly GCF_042677425.1 of Streptomyces sp. NPDC127119. Taxonomy (NCBI): domain Bacteria; kingdom Bacillati; phylum Actinomycetota; class Actinomycetes; order Kitasatosporales; family Streptomycetaceae; genus Streptomyces; species Streptomyces sp. NPDC127119. Next base: position 45,309 of record NZ_JBHXTO010000069.1, read on the forward strand.
GCCGTCGACGGCAGCCGTGTCATCACGGTCGCCGCCAGCCCGCGCAGCGCGTACGAGGTCGTCGAGCTGGACGCCCGTACCGGACGGGCCCGTGTCGTGGGAGCCCGGCACAACGACCCGGTGGACCCCGCCTACTACCCGGAACCGCAGATCCGTACGTTCTCCGGACCTGCCGGGCGGGAGATCCACGCGCATGTCTACCCGCCACACCACCCCGGCCATGTGGCCCCCGGAGATGTGCTCCCGCCCTATGTGGTGTGGGCACATGGTGGACCCACCGGCCGCTCCCCGCTCGTCCTGGACCTGCAGATCGCCTACTTCACCTCGCGCGGCATCGGAGTCGCCGAGGTCAACTACGGCGGCTCCACCGGGTACGGACGCGAGTACCGCAACCGGCTGCGCGAGCAGTGGGGTGTCGTCGACGTCGAGGACTGCGCGGCCGTCGCCCTCGCCCTCGCCGAGGAGGGCACCGCCGACCGCGACCGGCTGGCCGTACGGGGCGGCAGCGCGGGCGGCTGGACCGCCGCCTCCTCGCTGGTCGCCACCGACGTGTACGCGTGCGGGACGATCCTCTACCCCGTCCTCGACCTGGTGGGCTGGGGTGTGGGCGAGACCCATGACTTCGAGTCCCAGTACCTGGAGGGCCTGATCGGGCCACGCGCCGAGGTGCCCGCACGGTACGCGGAACGGTCGCCCACCGAGCACGCCGACAAGGTCACCGCGCCCTTCCTGATCCTCCAGGGCCTCGACGACGTCATCTGCCCGCCGGCACAGTGCGAGCGGTTCCTCGCCAGGCTGGAGGAGCAGGCGCGGTCCGTGCCGCACGCCTACATCACCTTCGAGGGCGAGGGCCACGGGTTCCGCCGCACCGACACGATGGTGCGCGCCCTGGAGGCCGAACTCTCCCTGTACGCGCAGGTGTTCGGCCTCAAACCGCCCGGCGTTCCCGCACTGGAGCTCGTCAAGTGACCGACCGTTGAACGACCGACCGTTGAACGACGGACCGTCGAACGAACCCGTCAGGCCTCCGCGGCTGGTCGCCGGAGCGCGGGTCGCCGTCGTCGCGCCGAGCGGGCCCGTGCCGGAGGAACGGCTGCAGGCCGGGGCCGACATCCTGCGCGGCTGGGACCTCGAACCGGTCGTGGGACCCCATGTCCTCGACCGGCACGGGACGTTCGGCTATCTGGCGGGCACGGACGCCGACCGGGCGGCCGACTTCCAGGCCGCCTGGTGCGACCCGTCGGTGGCCGCGGTGTTCTGCGCGCGCGGCGGCTACGGCGTGCAGCGCATGGCCGACCTGCTCGACTGGGACGCGCTGCGGGCCGCGGGGCCCAAGGTGCTGGTCGGCTTCAGTGACATCACGGCTCTCCACGAGGCGTTCGCGGCGCGGCTGGGGCTCGTGACCCTGCACGGTCCGATGGCCGCGGGCATCGACTTCGTCAAGAACGCCCGCGCCCAGGACCATCTCCGGGCGACCCTCTTCGCGCCGGAGTCCGTACGGACGATCCGGTCGGCCGGGCAGGCCCTGGTCCCGGGGCGGGCCGCCGGTGTCCTGCTCGGCGGCTGTCTGAGCCTGCTCGCCTCCGAGCTGGGGACACCGCACGCCCGGCCCTCCGCCAGCGGCGGGCTGCTGTGTCTGGAGGACGTGGGCGAGGAGGTGTACCGGCTGGACCGGTACCTCACGCAGCTCCTGCGGGCCGGCTGGTTCGACGGTGTCGCCGGGATCCTGCTCGGGTCCTGGGAGCGGTGCGGCCCGTACGAGCGGGTGCGGGAACTGCTCCTCGACCGGCTCGGCGGACTCGGGGTGCCGATCGCCGAGGAGTTCGGGTTCGGGCACGGGGAGGGGGCGCTGACGGTTCCGTTCGGGGTACGGGCGGAGCTGGACGCGGGCGCGGGGGTGCTGACGCTGGACGCGCCGGCCCTGGCCTGACGTCTCACCCGGAGGGACCGCTCACCGTGCGTGGCCTGCGCCTGTGAGCCCATCCTGGTTCCATGAGCCGGAAGAGTGCGCAGCAGAGTGGTGGTGGCGGTGGTGGTGGCGCGGCGGCCGGGCGGGGGAGTCTGCTGACGCCCGGACGGGTGGCGGTTGTCGCGCTGGCCGTTCTCGGGCTGGTCTTCATCTTCGAGAACACCCGGGCGACGAAGATCCGGCTGCTGATTCCCGAGGTGACCATGCCGCTGTGGATGGCGCTGCTCGCCACGGCGGTGATCGGAGCGTTGTGCGGGGCGTTCTTCGTGCGGCGCCGGGGGTAGCGCCCGGCGGGCCGGTTGCTCGACTGCGGCCCGGTGGGGGTTGCTCGCGCAGTTCCCCGCGCCCCTGGGGGGGCAGGGGCTGGGCGC
>NZ_JBHXTO010000070.1:0-47050 GCF_042677425.1 Streptomyces sp. NPDC127119
GTCGCGGTGCGTCTCGATGTCGAGGTGTACGGGGAGATCACCCAGCACGATGTCAAGGTGCTCGAACTCTCCGCGCTCAAGGGTGTCTTCGAGGACGTCGTCGACGAGACCGTGTCCTACGTGAACGCTCCGCTGTTCGCGCAGGAGCGTGGTGTCGAGGTACGGCTGACGACCAGCTCGGAGTCCTCGGACCACCGCAACGTGGTGACCGTGCGCGGCACCCTCAGCGACGGCCAGGAAGTCTCGGTCTCCGGCACGCTCGCCGGCCCCAAGCACCACCAGAAGATCGTCGCCGTCGGCGAGTACGACGTGGACCTGGCACTCGCCGACCACATGGTGGTGCTGCGTTACGAAGACCGTCCGGGCGTGGTCGGCACGGTAGGCCGGGTCTTCGGTGAGGCGGGTATCAACATCGCAGGCATGCAGGTGTCCCGCTCCGCGGCGGGAGGCGAGGCTTTGGCGGTCCTCACCGTCGACGACACAGTCCCGCAGGAAGCGGTGAACGAGGTCGCGGGCGAGATCGGTGCCACGTCGGCCCGGTCGGTGAACCTCGTCAAGTGAGTGGGATCGGCCCCCGGGACGGCCGAACAGCAGGGCGAAGCGCTGTGGCAGAGCCTGCTCGCCCGGCTGATGGAGAGGGTGCAGGAGGTGAGGGACTCGGCCGCTCGCGGGGCGGGTTCACCAGCAACTCCTTCTGAGCGCCGACGATTCATGCCGTCCGTTGTCCCTGGTTGTCACGCCGGGACAGCGGGCGGACTGCACGGTACAAGACTGGCTTCGGAGTTGAGCACCGACCTCACAAAGCGATCGACCGATACGCCATGGCCTGATCGACCACTTCATCAGCCGAGAGCTCCCGCTCCAGTGGCCAGAAGATCAAGCCGCAGACGTGACCGGACGGGCATCCCAGGATTCTGTCGAGCCTCTCCAGCCAGCAGTCCACCTCGTCGTCCGAGGTGTAGTCCGCTTGGATGATCCGCTGCACGAGCGCAACCAACTCCGCGCGATTCATCTCGACAGCACTCATTGAGTCCCTCCAGCGAGTCAGCCTGGTGGGACACAGGATTGCCCGGACGGCTCCCAGCTGACAAGAAACCCCGGACCAAAGTGGAGAGCTGGAGTCTCCACTCGTCCCGGAACGGTCAGCGTCAGGACAAGCGTCTAGGCTGCTGTGAGTTGTATGAGCTCCGCAGCGCACTTGCACGGCGCCATGGAGCCAGAACGTATCTACATCTGATACCTGATCGTCGTGTCATGGTGGGGAGAGACCGTGGTGCGGAACCGCTCGGACCGGTGGCCGTTAGTAGGCCGCGACTCCGAACTGGCGGCATGTGTGGCCGCGTTGGCCGACCGCAGGTGTCACGGGCTTGTGGTGGCCGGGCCGGCCGGAGCGGGCAAGTCCCGGCTGGCAGAAGAGTGTGTGGAGCGGACCGATGCGGGGGCGCTGCGGGTAGAGCGGGCTACGGCGAGTGCTGCAGCGCGTACGGTCCCGTTGGGAGCCATCGCACATCTGCTGCCTTACGGACTGGACTTGTCCGACCCGGTGGCTGCCTTCGCCGTGGTCGCCGAACGACTGACCGGCGGCCCAGGGCGGCGAGTGCTGCTGATCGACGACATGCATCTGCTGGACGCGACGTCGGCGGTGCTGTTGCGGCAGCTGATGGATGCCAGGGTCATCATGCTGCTGGGGACCCTCCGCACGGGTGAGCCGTACGGGGACGCTGTCGCGGCACTGTGCGACGGGGACGGACTGCACCGGGTCGAGGTGAACGTGCTGCCTCCTGAGGAGATCGATGCGTTGCTGCATGCGGTGCTTGAGGCGCCGATGGCGCAGGCCGGCCTGCGCGCACTGACTGCTGCGAGTGGTGGCAACGTCCTGTACCTGCGTGAGCTGGTCCTCGGTGCGCTGAGCACCGGAGACCTCACGCGCGATGGGGAACTTTGGCACCTGCGCGACGGCCGACAACGGTTGCCGGGCACCATGCGGCTGACCGAACTGATCGATCGCCGGCTCGCTTCCGCCGATGCCGCGGGGCGCACCGTTTTAGAACTGCTGGCCCTGTGCGAGCCGTTGTCCCTCGCCGATGCCGAAGTCCTGGCCACACCGGACGAGCTGACGGCCCTGGAGCAGTCTGGGCTGATCCGCGTCGTGCAAACCCGACGGCGTACGAGTGTTTCCCTGGCCCACCCACTTTACGGCGAGGTGCTGCGTGCGGGTCTCCCGGTCCTGCGCCGAAGACACCTGCTGTTGGAGCAGGTCGCACGCGTTGAGGCACGAGGCGTCCGACGCCGCGAAGACCCCCTGCACATAGCGACGTGGCGGCTGGCCGCCACCGGCACGGCCGACCCCGATCTGCTCCTGCAGGCTGCTGTACTGGCACGTCACGCCCACGACTACCACCAGACCATAGCCCTGCTCCAGGCGCTGCCCGAAGAGCACCGAACCATGACCACCCATCTGCGACTGGGCGAAGCCTTCCTTGAGCTGGGCCGCTGGGACGATGCCGAGACGGCACTCACCCACGCCGACGCGCTGGCGGTCGGCGAACAGGACACACTGGCGGTCACCTTGGTCCGGACGACAAACCTTCTGTGGAGCAACGCTCCTGTTGCCGAGGCGCTGCTGGTCAACGACCGTGTGCGGGGCAGGATCACCAGTCCGGCGGGCCGCCGGCAACTCCAGGTCAACGAAGGCTTTCTGCGCATCGCGTCGGGACGGCCCGCTGAGGGCCTGGCCCTGCTGATGGATCTGAAGAGCGAACTCGGCCAGGACCTTCACGTCAACGTCTGGTTGCGAGGCGCCTGGATGAAGCCTGCTGGGCTGGCGCTGATGGGCAGGACCCGCGAGGCCGTCGTCTGGGCGGAGCACGTCCATGGCGTCCACCGGCAGATCCACAAAGAGGCTCTGGCATCCCATCCTGCTTTTCAACGCATCCCCCTCGTGCTCGCCCTCACCGAAGCCGGCCGACTTGCCGACGCCCGCCGAGAAGGCGAGAACGCCTATGCGGAACTGACGGCCTCCGGTGCGGGTGTTCGTGTGTGGATGGCTGTCGTCCTCGGCCGTACCGAATGGCTGGCCGGCCACCCCGCAGCGGCTCGCCGTTGGTGGGCCGAGGCGGCCGCCCTCGCCCGCAGCATCGACCACTCCATGGCGCTGCGCGTGGTTCTTCCCGGGCTGGCCGCCTGTGCAGCTGTGACGGGGGACCTGCACACGGCTGAGGGTCTGCTCGACGCTCACCGCGCCCTGCCCGAGCTGCCTCCCGGTCCGCTGTCCGCCGGGGAGGAACACCTGGGAGAGGCATGGCTACTGGCAGCCCGCGGACAGCTGGGCAAAGCCCGATCCGTCCTGACCGCCGCAGCTGAGAAAGCCCGTACGACAGGCCATCTGACCAGCGAAGGCATGCTGCTCACCGACGTCGCTCGGCTGGGCGGCGCAGCACATGTCGTGGACCGACTGGCCGAGCTCGCCCAGCAGTGCGACGGGCAGTTCGCGCCGGCCCGCGCCCACCTTGCTTCGGCACTGGCCGCCGACGACCCCGATCAGCTTTTGGATGTCGCAGACGCCTGCCAGAGCATCGGCGCCGATCTGCTCGCCGCAGAGGCCGCGACGGCAGCGGCCTCCAGTACCGCGCTGGCACATTTTCCCCGTCGTATCCTGTCGGCCTCCCGCCGGGCGGCTGTGGCTGCGACCCGGTGCGAAGGTGCCCGCACACCCTTGCTGACCTCGATCCTCACCCCCACCCCGCTCACTGACCGTGAACAGGAGATCGCCTTGCTCGCTGCGGCCCGCAACACCAGCAAGGAGATCGCCCACACTCTGACGCTCTCGGTGCGGACCGTCGAAAACCATCTGCAGCACATTTACGCGAAGCTCGGCGTGACCACGCGCCGGGAACTGGCGCAGACCCTCCGCGTACCACCGGGAGTGCAGTCCCACCAGTCTCACAGCCCGTCGTAACGTGATCCCGGTCCAGCCGTGCACCGGTTCGAGCGGCGTGCCACCGCAGTCGGCCGGTGATCGCAGCGCGTCCTGCTGTGCGGCAGATCGATGTAAGTAGCGCCTACTCATCCTCTGGGACACCGCCACGGCCATGCTCTTCATCAGAGAGTTCACCGTTCGTCCAACGCAAAGAAACGGTCGTCACCATGGGGGAGCCGATGAAGAGAAGAGCGTTAGCCCGCGTCACTGTGGTGGCCGCGATGATGGGTTCTGCCGTGGTGATCGCGGGAGGACAGGCGAACGCGGCCACAGGTGTCGCCAGAAGCGGGACAGACGTGGTCGTCAACGCGGCAGCCGGCCGAGCGAACAACATCACGATCAGCCTGTCGGGAACCACCCTCATCATTCAGGACACGGCAGACACCCTTGCTGCCGGTACCGGTTGCAGTCTGCTGAGCAACGGCACGGTGGCCTGCCCGATCGACCTCGTCAACACCTCGGTCGTCGTCAACGCCGCAGACGGCAACGACACCATCAACAAGACCGCCCCCATCCGCGGGGAACTCAACGGGGGAGCGGGCAGAGACACCATCACCGGCGGCTCTACGCAGGGCAACACCAACGTTCTCAACGGTGGACCGGACAACGACACCGTCAACGGTGGCCCCGTCTCGGACGTGCTCGTCGGAGGAACCGGCGCCGACACACTCAGCGGTGGCGGCGGCACCGACATCGCCAGCTACCTGGACAGCACCACGGGCGTGGTCGTCGACATCGACAACACCGCCGACGACGGGGCGGGCGGAGAAGGCGACAATGTCCTGACCGACGTGGAGTTCATCTACGGAAGCCAGTTCAGCGACACGATCACCGGAAGCGCGGGCAACAACGCCCTTCTGGGCTTCGGTGGCAGTGACCGTCTCGACGGCGGGGCGGGCAACGACAGTCTCGTGGGCGACCTGATCGGACAGATCGGCAGCTTCGGCTCCGACACCCTCATCGGCGGCCTCGGAAACGACACGCTGGACGGTAAGGACAACATCTCCGGAAACGACACACTCGACGGCGGCGCGAACACCGACACGTGCCAGTTCGACACTGGTGACAGCGTGGGTCTGTGCGAAGGATAGGAACCAGAAGGTCTGCGGCCAGCCGGCGCCTGGGCAAGCGGTCCGGCCAAAACCCGGCCAGGTGACGATTTCTGGGCAAGGCGCCGCGGCGCCTTGCCCAGAACGCCGATTCGGAAGTTCTGCAGCGCACGCGACTTCGAGGACTACGCGAGGCCCGAAACCGCTGCAACCATCGACGGCGTAGGCGACGGCCGCCCTGCGCGGACGCACCCGCTGCAGGCCGAGGTGGCGGAGCTAGCGCTCACGGTCCTGCGGTGTGGGTGCCGGGCGACGAGTTGGGCGGCCATGTGCCGGTGCAGGCTTTCCTGACTGGCCGTAACGGCACGAAACGGTAACGAACGAATCCACATGCTGTAGTGGAACAACCGCGAAGCGTAACGTCCCCATTCCTGACGGCTCTTGGGGGAGCAGCCGGGTATGGGGGAGGGGATGTCATGCCTGTCATGACACGCGTTCGTGAGCTGTCTGAATCCATCGGGCCCCGTGTGGCCGCCGCCGTGTGCGCAGGACTTCTGGTCGTCCCGCTGACCGGGTGCAGTGCTGGAGGGGAAGAATCAGCCGGGGCCTCGACGGCACCGGCCACATCCACCGACTCCGCAGCGCCGCCGACCACGTCGGCGCCGGGCGCCACGCCTTCGGCCGTCGACACCTCGACGGCCGGGGACACTGCGCAGGCGGCCTCGCCGGAAGAGGAACCGGCGACCGAGGACGAGTCGGACGCCTCCGCACTCTGGGGCACGCGCTACTCCGGTACCGCCGAACTGTCCGTCGACGTCTACGACTTCTGCGCCTCCGACGGGTCGCGCCGGCTCGCGGACAGCCAGAGCTACTCCCTGGACGCGACCCTCGACCTCGGCCGCCCGCGAAGTGCGGGAGACGAGACGGAGGACAACCCGTTCTCCCTGCTGTTCGCCGCGGGCGATCCGGCCGACGCAGGTGCGGTGTCCTTCTGGTCCTCGGCGGTCGGGACCGCGTCGAGCGAGGATCTCGCGGGCAACTCCCGTGATCCGCAGGCGCTGCTGACGTACTGGGATGTGGACTGGTCCGACGGCGAACTGGACGCCCGGCTGACCGATCCGCACACGGATCAGGCGGTGGCCCTGAACCTCTTCAACTGGTCGAGTCCGGTGGTTGCCTGCCGCGCCGATCTGGGCCTCCTCCCCGGGGGCTATCCGCATCCGCTCGCCGTGGACACCACCTTCTCGGGCCAACTCGACGCCTCCACCGCGTCGTTGAGCGCCGAGGGCGACAGCACCGACAGCCTGATCGAGTTCCGGTTCGAGTTCGACGGGACCGCGTCATGAGGTGGAGCACTGATGACGGCAGATGACTCCGACCTGCTGGACGGCTGGGGCCTGCGGATCGCCTCCTGGGCAGCGCCGCGCGAGGTCGCACTGGCGGCCCAGACCACACGGGCGTACGCCGCCGGTGGAGCCGCGCGCCGGCGCCTCTACGCCGCCGGCGGATCGGTGCCCGGCGGCATGGGGGGTGGGGCGGCCAGCCTCCTGCCGGCGGTGCTGGACGCCCTGGCCTGTACGGCCGACGCGCTCAAGGCGGCACTGGGCAGTGCGCAGTTGGCTAACGTCCTGTCGGCCACGGCTCTTGTCATGGGTCTGCGCGCCGAACGGGCCGCCCGCGCCCCGGGGCGTATGCGCGAGGAGGCGCCGCCGCAGGCCGCTGCCGCCCCAGCACCTGCGCCCGGGGTGCTGGACGTCGAGGTGATGCGAGCCCTTCTGCGGATGAGTGAGCGGCTCCGGGCCAGAGGTCTCGATCCGGCGGCGGCCGACGAGTTGGCGGCCGACGTCACGGCCCGGCTGCTCGCGCAGGACGATCCCGGCGGGGTGGTCGACTTCCTCGATGCGCTCATCGGCCAGGAGCCACCTGAGACGACCGTCGGCGGCCGGCGCCGTACCCGAAGCTCACCCCGGTCACCGAGCGGGGAGGGCACACGCGGAACACGGCGGCCACGGGGAGCCGTGTCCGCCGTGTCGAGGCTGCTGTCCCGTCTTCGCCGACCGCACGGTGGAACGGGCCCCGCACCCCTCGCCGGTGACGAACGGACAACCCCCTGATGGACCCCGCACAGGCCAGGCATCCGGGCCGACGCGCCCCCGCAGCACCTCGGACCCCCGCACCCGAGCCGCCGCCCTGGCTGTGGGTGTGTCTGGTGCTCTTCGTGCTCCAGGTCCCCGGCTTGCTCGGCCAGGTCTCCCACCGGGGGAGCGGCCTCGGGGAGATCGACGGTGCGCAGCAGGGGCGGTCCGTCACCGCGATGCTCAGCCTGGTTCAACTGCTCCCCCTTGGCTTCCTGCTCGCGGCTGCCCTGGCCCTGCTCGCCCCGCGGGCACGCTGTCGCTACGTGGAGAGGCGCTACGGACTGCTGCCCCCAAACCACCCGCTGATGGCACCGGCGGCAAGGACCGGCTCAGGGGCCGGTGGGACTGCGGCGCCGCACTTCCACGAGCAGATGACGACCGTACTGAACGAGCACGCGTCCGGCGCCGAACTTCGGGTGAGCACCCGGCCCGGGCCCTTCGCCCGGGTCTACCCGGCCGGCCTGCGGACCGCACGGATCGGCGTGTTCGCCCCGTTCGTCCATCTGTGGCATGCCGACCCGCAGGCGGCACATGCCGTCCTCATGCACGAGATCGGACACCTTCGCCACGGCGACCAGCACGTCGCCGGGCTCGGCAGCCCGTTCACCGCCCTGGTTCGCGGCTGGCCCTACGTCTTCGCAGTCCTGGTCGTCCCGCCCGTGACCTGGCTGTTCGTCACCGGCGACGCCACCGCGGGGCCAGTTCTCGCCGAGGTGGTCCTGATCCTGTGCAGCCTGCCCATGGTGCTGCTGCTCGTGGTCGCCGCACTGTGGTCGGCCGAGCTGGCGGCGGACCGGGGCGCCGTACGGGAGTGCGGCGCGGAGGCCGTCGTACGCGCGCTGCGAGCGTCGCAGGAGGGAGACCGCGGAGGGCTCGCCCGGCTCCACCATCCGCCGATCCGGCTGCGGGTCCGCTGCGCACTGCGGGCGTCGGACCCTGCCGCGCAGTCCTTGCTGACCCTGCTGTGGCCCCTCGCCCTGCTGGCCAAACTACTGACCGCCGTGCTGGGTGCCCTGGCGGCGTACGCGCTGCTGGGGGCGCGGCAGGATCGTGTGGCCGGGCACGTACTCGGCCTCGCTCACACGTCCCTCACGGCAGATCCCGCCTGGTGGGCGACGCTGGCGGTGGTCCTGCTCTGGCCGACGGCCACCGCGGCGCTGGCCCGCACAGGCCGCCGGGCAATCCATGCCACCCCGACAGTCCAAGCATCCTGGACCGCGCAGGCCGTCCGACTGCCGCGGCCCTACGCGATAGCTGCCCTGCTCCCCGCGGTGCTGCTCCTCCTGGGCATGCTGCCATTGGCACCTGGTCCGACGCAGGACCTCTTCCCGGACGACCGCCGGACCACGCATGTATCCCCGACGGCACCGGGGTTGGGACAGCCCGACAACGCCACGCTTACGCCCACGCCGTGCCTCGGCTCCGCGCCACCGCCCGCTCCGGCGCGACCACCGGGCCTGCCAACCTTCGGCGCCCGGCGCGACACCCCCTCAGGGACGCCGGTGGCTCCTGTGCCGGACGGACCGCGCACCTTCCGCACAGCGGCGGTCGTATCGGCCGAAACCCTGTCCGGTTCGCCGCAATGGGCCCACAACTTCGGGGACCGCCTCCGCGGAACCCGCTGGACCCTGCACACGGACGGTCGGCTCACCGCAGACACCGCGGAGGTACCCGTCCTGCGCTCCACGGCTGTGCACGGGACGACGCGCCTCTTCAGCGGCCGCCGCACGACGAGCACCGGCGTCGGCACCACGACGACCTGGATGGAGGCCCGACTCGTCGCCGACAGAAACGGGCCGTCGCGACTCGACCTGATCAGGGCGTCGGTACAGACCCTGCAGACCGACTCCGGCTGCCGTGCATCGACCTCCACCACCAGCACGTCGATGCGCCTGTCCCTGGATCTGCAGGAGCAGTGACGCTGCCGCCCGCCCTCACGAACCGGTGGCGGTACGCGCCGACTCTCTCAAACGTGACGTCTCCAGGAGGCACCGGCCGGGCCGTCGCTGCGCCATGCGGGGCCATCTCTGCGGGCGCGGGCAGCAGTCCTGTGGCGGCCCGCTGTGGTGCGGTCGTTCCGGTCTATCCCCGCTTGCATGAAGAGCGGTGCTTTAGGACCTCAACCTCTGGGTCAGGTAGGCGTGGCCGGAGGTGCTGCACCGGTCCGCGGCATGGAAATGGCCGATGATCGGGGGCGGCGAGCGGGCGTCCCATGGGAATATTCTTCTGCAGCCCAGGGGTCGACGAGAACTCTTGCCCTGCCTCGCGTTCATGCCGAAGGGAGTATGCGTTGATCGAGTGGGTGCGGATCAGCATAGGCGCCAGGGCCGTTCCCCAGCCCGTTGCCACTCCGATTGTCTGGTTCGCGGCCTTCACCGGCGCCCTGCTGCTGGTGGCGATCACCAACCATTTCGGCGAACACGGACATCCCGGCACGGCCCTGCTCGCACTGTCCCTCCTTGCCGCTGTACTCGGACTGTGCGCCCGCTTCACTGCCGCACCAGGCACCGCCGTACTGTGCTGGCTGCTGCTCAACGGCTTCGCCATCCCGCCCCTCGGACACGTCACCTGGGCCGGACACCGCGACACCGCTTGGCTCGCGTGCCTCCTTGCCGCAACGGCTTGCGGAACCGCCCTCGCCCGCATCGCCAACGCCCGCGCCGCGTACCGACGTATTACCTGAGCCTGGCATTGACGGTCTGTCATCGAACTCTGCCTCGAAGAACATGGCCTCGAACCTTCTCGCGTTTCGGCTGAGCGCCGGACATGAAGGTGGCCTTCGCCTGGTTCTACTCTCGTCACAGTGGCGCTTAGCCCTGCCCAGGCCGTGCCCGGTGCACCTCTCCGCCACTCGCCCCTGGTCGGCCCCAGGCCCGCGGGGATACTCCGGTGGACGACTGATGGCTCTGTGCGGATACTCCGTCGACGCCGCGCTGGCGGGGCTCCTCCGCGATCACCACCTCAACCGGCGCCAAAACCCACCACAGGCGCCGCCACGACGATCACGGCGACTGGCACGCCAGCGCACAGAGCAACCTCTTCAACCGCATGATCGGCCAGCTTCACCACTGCCTCCAGCACCGCGGCGCTGGTGTTCTGGGCGACACGACCGGGGGCGTGGGAGCCGGGGAAGGGGGATTCAGTCCATCTGTGCCGACAGCCGTGCGAGGGCCGGCCGGGGAGGATGGCGTCGACGGCTACGCGATCGTGCTGCACCGCCCCGCGCAGGCCGACCCGGCGGCCTTGACCGCCCGCCACCCCCTCGCCCAGGGCCGTCCCTCCTCCTTGAGTACGCCGACGGAGCCCCTCTCCCCTTCGGGCACGACGGGGAGGTCCGGCTCTCCGCCGTCCGTGCGGTGGAACTCCGGGTGTCTTCGGGGTCGGTCCGGGGCCTGGTGCCCGCGAGGCGCTGACCTCAGGAGTGCCGGACCGTGACCCCAGCGCCGATCGTGCGGTTCACCGGCCGCGCAGGCCCGCGCTGATCACCTGCCCGGCCTGCCGGCAGGTTTCTCCCAGCCGTTCCAGGTGGTGTGCGGGATCCGTCAGGACGCAGAGGGCCGACACCGGAGTGCCGGTTGCTCCGAGCAGCGGTACGGCCGCGCAGCACACCCCGCTCATCACTTCCTCCCGGTCGAAGGCGACGCCTCGCTCCCGGATCGCGGCGGCCTCCCACGCCCACGACGCGGGAAGCGGCCTCAGCAGGGGATCGGGGCCGGCTCCGGCCAGCAGCACCTTGCCGGCCGTGGTGAACCAGGGCCAGGTCGTACGGGGCTGCAGCGAGACCGGGTGCTCGGCCTCACCGGCACTCCACTCCACCACCAGGGTCTCGTCCCTCCACAACACGGAGAGCCCCACCGCCATGCCGGTGGCCTCCACCAGTCGGCGCATCGGTTCCCTTGCCGCGGACCGCAACCGCGGATGAGGCTGCCACTCCCGCCCGAGGCTGAACATCCGAGGACCCACCCGGTAACTCCCGCGGCACCGTTCGAGCACACCGAGGTCGGCCAGCTGCTCCAGCAGCCGGTACGCGGTCGACTTGGGCAGCTCGCACTCCGACGCCAGCCTTGTCACCACTGCCTCCTCGGTCCGTTCCACCGCCGCCAGCAGGGCGAAGGCACCTTCAAGTACGCTCCGTCCGCCGGCGCCCGCAGCGGCGGCCGCGCCCGCCGTGGCAGTCGAACCGATCGTGCCGGCGCCCGCACCGGCGGGTTCCGACGGCGGCGGGGCACTGCCTGGCCCGGTCCCCAGGGCTCGTACCGCCGTCCGTGTCTCCAAGGTCATCACGTCATGCCCGGTCACACTCTCGCCCCCCGTTCGGCTGTCGCGCGGACGACGGGCGACGGCCTCCGCCGCCGTGCTCGGACGGAACGTGGCCATCTCCCGTCCGTTCGACCGCACCCCTGCAGACTGGCACCGGGGTGTGGCGTAAAACCTTGTCGAAGGGTTGTCGCTTCGCGCACACGTCCCGTGGAAAGAGGAGGACGCTTCCTGAAAAGGGAGGCGGAGCACATGGTGGACGTGCAATTGCTCGGGCCCGTCGAACTGTCGGTGGGGGGCCGCGTGGTGGAGGTGGGACCGCCACAGCGCCGTACGGTGATGGCAGCCTTGGCGGTGGACGTCGGCCGGCCCCGTCGCCACCGAAGTGGTCATTGAGCGGGTCTGGGGCACGCATGCGCCCGACGGGCGCGGAACGCGGTGCACGCCCATGTCGCCCGGATCCGGCGGATGTGCGAGCAGGCGGCCGAAACGGCGAGGGAACCCTTACACCTCGTGCGGCGCTCCGGCGGGTACTTGCTGGAAGCCCGCCCGGACCAGGTCGATGTGTACCGGTTCCGGCAACTGATCGAACAGGTGCGAACGGTGGAGCGGACCGACCCGGCTCGGGCACGGCTGTTCGCCGAGGTGCTCGGGCTGTGGCGGGGAGAACCCCTGTCCGGACTGCAGGGACAGTGGCCCGCGCGGATGCGGGAGGCCTGGCGGAGGCAGCACCAGGATGCCGCCGTGGGGTGGGCCCGCGCGGAACTGAACCTCGGTGATCCCGCGTCCGTCATCGGCCCGCTGACTGATCTGCTCGGCCAGTATCCGCTGGCGGAACCGCTGGCCGAGGCACTGATGCAGGCACTGCACGACACCGGACGTGGCGCGGAGGCACTCGACTGCTACGTGGCCGTCCGTGAACGGCTGGCGGAGGAACTGGGTGCCGATCCGGGGCCGCCGCTGCGGCAACTGCACCAGGCGATCCTGCGGGGGCAGCGGTCGGAGTCCGCCGCTCGGTCCGAGCTCCCGTCGCGGCGGCCGTCGACGGGACCGCGTACGCCCGAACTACCTGCTCAACTTCCCACTGGCCTAAGCGGGTTCACCGGGCGTGACGAAGAACTTGCTCATCTCGCGGCGATCCTCACCTCGGCGGCGGGAGAGTCCGCGGCGGTGGTCGTCTCGGCCGTGTCGGGCATGGCGGGGGTCGGGAAGACGGCGCTGGCCGTGCACTGGGCGCGGCGGGTGAGGAGCGCGTTCCCCGACGGGCAGCTGTACGTGAACCTGCGGGGATTCGATCCGCAGGGGACGGTGGTGCCTCCGACGGGCGGTACGCGCGTTCCTGGCCGCCTTCGGGGTGCGGTCCGAACGCGTGCCACCTCATCTGGAAGCCCAAGTGGGGCTCTACAGAGGCCTGCTGGCGGGGCGGCGCATGATCGTGTTGCTGGACAATGCCCGGGACGAGGAACAGGTCCGTCCGCTGCTGCCGGGAGCGGTCGGCTGCATGGCGCTGGTGACCAGCCGCAACCGGCTGACCGGGCTGGCGGTGACCGAGGGCGCCCATCTGCTGTGGCGGTCGGCTCACTGAGCCGGGACGCGGCGACAGACGTGCTGGCGGCGCGGCTCGGGCAGAACGGGTGGCGGCCGAGCCGGAGGCCGTGGCGGACATCGTCGCGTCGTGCGCGGGACTGGCGCTGGCGGTCGTCGCGGCGCGTGTGGCCGTACGGCCGCGACGACCGCTGAGGGCGCTGGCGGAGGAACTGCGCGAGGCGAGCCGGCGGCTGGACGCGCTGGACGGGGGGAGAGGAGGCCAGCCGGGTGCGGGCGGTGTTCTCCTGGTCCTACAGTGCGCTGAGCGCCGGTGCGGCCCGGTTGTTCCGGCTGTTGGTTCTGCACCCCGGGCCGGACGTGGAGCAGGACGCGGCTGCCGCGGTGGCTGACGTGTCGCCGGTGCGCCGACCGGCTGCAGCGCACCGGCGTCGACCTGACCGGCTACTCGGCGGTCCAGCGCGTCGAGGACATGGAGTCGGCGCGCAGAACGCTCGGCTACCGGCGGATCAACCTGCTCAGCTCCAGCGCCGGCACCCGGGCCGCGATGATCTACGCATGGCGTCACCCGGAGGCACTCCAGCGCTCGGCGATGATCTCGGTCAACCCGCCCGGACACCTGTTCTGGGACCCTCGCATCACCGACACACAGTTCGAGTAGTACGCCGACCTCTGCGGGGCAGACCGCGCCTGCGACGCGAAGACCTGCGACCTAGCCGCCACCATCCGATCCAAGGTCGCCGACATGCCCAGCAGGTGGGGGCCCTTCAGCATCAAGAAGACGAACGTCAGCATCCTGAGCCAGTGCTCCATGCACATGAACGGCGAGGGCTCGGCACCTGGCAACGCGCCCGCGGTGATCGACGCCCACCTCGGCGGCGGACCCGGCGCGATGTGGGCCATGTCGGTGCTGGCGGATGTCACACTGCCGAGCTCCGCGGTGTGGGGAGAGTTCGCCTCCTTCGCCACCATCGACGCGCCCGCCATGCGGACCTACTACGGCCGGGGCGGTGATCACGGATCGATCCTGGGCAACTCCTCCACCGATTTCCTCTGGGCGGACCGGACGGATACTCCATCGTGTGGCCGGACAGCCCGGACAACGCCGAATACCGCACGGTGCGCCCCAGTTCCGTGGAGACCTTGCTGATCGGCGGCGAACTCGATTTCTCCACACCGCCGGTCAACGCCACGAAGGAGCTGCTGCCCTCACTGAGTCGAGGGAGCGAGGTGGTCCTACCCGGCATCGGACACACCGCCGACTTCTGGCAGCAGCAGACGGAGGCGGGCACGCACCTGCTCAACACCTTCTACGACTCCTGCGGCTTCGGCGCCGCTCCCCGCTCGCCGCCACGGCCGTCACCGGATGAGACGGCCAGCATCTCCACAGCTTGCCGGACCGGTGTACCGGAACGTGGGCCGGCGACGCCCGCCCCTCCGGTAGCTCCGGTATCCGCCCCACGCTGCCTTCCTGTCTGTCGGACGGTTCCCGCGGCGTGGGTGTATCGCGCCCCGGGAAGGGCTCACCCCGTCAGGGGCACCACCCCGCGGAGGGCGGCGGTCCCGGCGTGTGGGACGCCCCCCCCCGCCTGGCCGAGCCGCCCACCGGCGGGTCGCAGCCCAAACGCACCGCCGCCACCGCACCGGCCTGGACGACTCCGCCCTGCTGGCGACCATGGATCAGCCGAAAATCTTCGGCCCGCGCCTGCACACCTACTCCCACGTGGACGCCATCGTCGACGGCGTCCTGACTGACTATCAGCTCGCCATGCCCACGATCACCGACACTGACCTTGCGTGCCGCACTGCCCACCTGCCGGGACCTTCGTCGTGTCATCGACTACTCGGCAGCGTTCACGGCGCTCTCACTCCAGCCGCCGTAAGCCAAGAGCTGTCCGAGTCAGCGCTTCGGACGGTAGACCGTGCCTGGGGCGCCGCGTCCCTGACAGATGTCAGGGGCCGATGAGGTGGTGAATGGGTACAGCGGCAGATCAGGCTGCTTGTGTCGCCGGTGATGTATCGCGCGCTTGCCGCTCCGCCACGTCGTCGCTGCTCTCGCCGCCCGCATGCGGATGGGCGCCGTGGATGTGAAGGATCTGACAGGCGCCATCAGGATCACCCGGGCGGAAATCTTGACCCCGGGTACCGCAGGACATCGATAGTGAGGTGGTCTCCGGTCAAGCAACCGCGATCGCAGCAGTTCCGACAGCACTCGGGTCGGGTCTGCGGACGCAGAAGGCCGGTGCAGTATCGGGGCTGGCAGATGGTGTAGCAGTTTCCTTCGGGGCCCTGGTGCCATACGGCGTCAGGGCCCCTCCACGCGTTCCACGGCTTCCACAGACGAGGTGCAAGTGACAGCAGACGATTCCTTCGGCCGTCTCGATGATGACGACCACCCCTCCTGCACCATGGGCCGGGCCGCCGAAACGCTCGGCACCACGGCCGGCTTCCTGTGCGCCATCGGCGAAGCCCGGCTGATGACCCCGCTGCGCTCCGAGGGCGGTCACCGCCGTTACTCCCGATACCCAGCTGCGCGTCGCCGCCCGCGCCCGCGAACTCGTCGACCGGGGCACCCCCGTCGAGGCGGCCTGACGCATCGTCATCCTTGAGGACCAGCTCGAAGAAGCCCGCCGTATCAACGCCGAACATCACCGTGCGGCACGCGAACCGCACACGGGGAAAGCGGCCTGAGCCCTCAAGCCGGCGCCTGTTCCTTCTGTGCAGCTGCCTGGGTGATGGAGGTGTGCAACGCGTAAATGGTGCGCTGGTCAACGCCGTTGCCGCGAGTTTGTCCCTGGCCGACCCGCGACCTTCACCCGCCCCTGGTTCGCGTGGGGCGACGCCCTCTTCGCCGAGTTGCTCCTCGACCTCACGGGACGCTCGACGGGAGCCCTGCGCCCTCGCCCGTCCACCACCGAACCGCCGTCACGGTAAGGACACTTCCGACCTCCCGGCGCCGGCGGTCGCTACGATCTGCGGCGTGTGCGCAAACATTGTGGTCGCCGAAGACGACGCGAAGCAGGCCGAGCTGGTGCGCCGTTATCTGGAGCACGAGGGTCACGCCGTCACGGTCGTCGAGGACGGCCGGACGGCTCTCGAGACGGTCCGGCACCAGGAACCCGACCTGGTCGTCCTCGACGTGATGATGCCCGGGGCCGACGGTCTCGACGTCGTACGGATCCTGCGCGCCGAACGCCGGGAGGTGCCGGTGCTGATGCTGACGGCCCGCAGTACCGAGGACGATCTGCTGCTCGGCCTCGACCTCGGCGCCGACGACTACATGACCAAGCCGTTCAGTCCGCGTGAACTCACCGCCAGGGTAAGGACTTTGCTTCGCCGTAACCGGCGCGGCCCCGACCCGGCTCCGGCGACCGTGCTCGCCCCCGCTCCCGCCTCGGGGCCCGAAGAGGCCCCGGACGACGAGGTGTTGACGGTCGGCGTGCTCAGGGTCGATCCCTCGCGGCACGAGGTGACGGTCGCGGGGGCGCCCGTAGAGTGTACGCCCGGTGAGTTCCGTCTCCTCGCGGCGATGGCGGCCGAGCCCGGCCGGGTCTTCACCAGGGCACGGCTCCTTGACGAGCTGCACGGCTTCGACAAGTACATCAGCGGCCGGACCGTCGACGTGCACGTCATGAACCTGCGCAAGAAGATCGAGCGCGTCCCACGACGGCCGGCCCGCCTCATCACCGTCTTCGGCGTCGGCTACAAACTCATGGACCCCGCGAAGAATGTGCGCCATGCGTCGTCCTGACAGGGGAGGTGCGGTGGGTGCCGCCCGGCTGCCGCTGCGCAAGAGCCTGGCGGGGCGGCTGTTGACCGTGACGGCGCTGGTGGCCTCGTGCTCGGTCGCCGCGACCGCCTGGCTGGCCGTGCAGACGACCTCCGTCGCGATCCGCCAGGAGCAGGGGCAGAACCTCAAGTCCGACGCGAAGATCTACGACACCCTCCTCGGCTACGCGGCCACCCACCCCGACTGGGACGGCGTCGACACCACCGTGCGAGAACTGGCTGTCGAGTCCGGGCGCCGGATCGTGCTCACCACGCCGGGCCGACGCCCGTTCGTGGACTCGGCGAACTCGCGCTCAGCGGGCGGCGGTTCGTCCGACGATCTGCTCGCTCAGCAGGCCTCGGCGGTCGTGGATCCACGCTCCGTCGACACCGTGCTGGTGCCCGACGACGCCAGGGCCGGCGCCGACCGCGTCGATCCACGGGCCGTGGGGCCCTTCCGGCTGCCCGCGAAGGAACACGACGCACTGCGGAAGGCCTCCGCCGGGAGGGTGGAGTGCCTCAGCCGGATGGGTATCGCCGCCGACGTCGTCGAGAGCCCGGGCGGACGGCCCCGCGTCCAGTTCGTGAGCGACGAGACCGAGGCGGGGACCGACAACGTCACCGACCGTGACATGGAGGCCAAGTGCTTTGCGTCCTACCCGGTCGGTCCCACCGCGACCGAGCGGAAGGCCCTGAGCGCCCTCAACCAACTGGCTGACGCCTGTCTGAAACGGCAGGGCCGCACCGCCGTGAAACTGAACCTGGACCTGTCCTGGGACCGGAGTTACGCATACGGGCGGGACGACGCGGTCTCCGGCGCCGAGGACGGCCTCAGCGATCGCGAGGCGAAGGCCCTGGCCGCCAAGAAGGCGGAGGACGCCGCGACGGCCGAACGCAAAGCGGCTTCCGGCGACGCACTCGACTACGCCCCCGCCGAGATCCGCGACAGCGCGTACGACCGGGCCGTGGCCAGCTGTGTCGAAAGCGCTCGCCGGGAACAGCTCACGGGATATGTTGCCGAGCCCGCACTCCTGTTCATCGACGGCCCCGGTGCCGCCGGCGTGCCTGGCTTCGACCTCTCCCGCGCCAACACCGCACGCATCGCCGGTGTCACCGCCCTGGTCCTCGCCCTCACCGTCGGCGCCTCGGTGCTCGCCGGAGCCAGGCTCGTACGCCCGTTGCACGCGCTCACCGGCGCCGCCCAGCGCATGCGGGAAGGCCTGCACGCGACGCCGGTGCCCGTCGCCTCCGACAATGAGATCGGACGGCTGACGGCGGCCTTCAACGACATGGCCGTGCACCGGGCCCGCCTGGAGGAGCAGCGCAAGGTGATGGTCAGCGATGTCGCCCATGAACTGCGAACGCCGCTGAGCAACATCCGGGGCTGGCTGGAGGCGGCCCACGACGGACTGGCCGTGCCGGACCCCGCGTTCGTCTCCTCGCTCCTGGAGGAGGCGGTGCAGCTCCAGCACCTCATCAACGACCTCCAGGACCTGGGCGCGGCCGACGCGGGCGCCCTGCGGCTGCACCGGAAGCCGGTACGTATCGACGAGCTGCTCGGCCAGGTCGCCGCCGCGCACCAGGGGCTGGCTGAGACGGCGGGCGTCACCCTCACGGTCCTGACACCGCCGCCGGGCACCCCTCACCCACCGCTCCTCGACGCCGACCCCGTACGGCTGCGGCAGGCCGTCAGCAACCTGCTCTCCAACGCGGTGCGCCACACCCCGGCCGGCGGCACGGTGACCCTGCGCCGGTACGTCACCGACCCGGGGGACGAGCTCGCCGTGGAGGTGTCCGACACCGGCAGTGGCATTCCGGCGGGCGACCTCCCGTACGTGTTCGACCGTTTCTGGCGGGCGGAGAAGTCCCGCAATCGCGGCACCGGCGGCAGCGGCCTCGGCCTGGCGATCGTCCTCAAGCTCGCCGAGGCCCACGGCGGCACGGTGGACGTGGCGAGCACGGAGGGGGAGGGGGCCACCTTCACCCTGCGGCTGCCGACAGCCGGGTCACGGAAGCCGGAGGGCCCCGGTCGACCCTGATGGGATGACGACAGCGCTCTGACAGTTTCCTCACAAGTGGCCGTCAGGGTGAAGCCATGCCCGGAACCTGGTGCGGATCGGCAACCAGGAACGACCAAGCCGGGCTGGAACTGGAGCCCTCACATGTCCCGCCGTCTCACCCTGCGCCCGCTGCGTATCGCTGTCCTGACCGGCGTCGCGGCCGGCGCGCTGCTCGTCCCGGCCACCGCGGCCTTCGCCACCGATCCGACCCCGACGCCGGGGGCGACCGACTCGACCCCGGCCGACAAGGAGGCCCTGGCGAAGAAGAAGGCCGAGGACGCCAGGACGCTCAAGGAGGCCGAGGCCCGGAAGGCCGCCGAAGCCCGGAAGGCCGGAGGCAAGGACTACCCGCGTGGCGGTGTTGCCGCGGGCGAGGCCCCCGCCCAGGACGACAACACCGGCACGCTCATCGGTTCGGCCACCGGCGCGCTGCTGCTCGCGGGCGCCGGCACCTACGTACTGCGCCGCCGCACCACTGCCCGCCGCGAAGGCTGACCCGGCAGCACGACCTCTCGTACGAAACGGTGGCGCCGCCCTTCACCAGGCGGCGCCCTGTGCGTTCCGGTGAACCCTCGCACCCTGTTCTGGAGCCCGAGTTGCCCCCTGCACACCGTCCGGCCCTGTCCCGGGCCCGCCTCGCGACCCTCACCCTGTTGGCCCTCGTCACCCTGCTCACGGGCTGTTCGTCCGGCCCCGAACCGACGGCCCGGGTCGCCCCGACCGCTCCCGCCGCCGCGTCGGGCGCTCCGAAGTCCGAGCGGCCTGCGGACGACGCTCCGGCGGCCCCTGCCGAGGTGGCCGTCCCCTCCGTGGGGATCACCAGTTCGCTGATGGAGTTGGGCCTCAACACGGACCGGACGGTCCAGGTCCCGCCGGCCGAGGAGGGGATGACCGCGGGCTGGTACACGGGCGGTGCGGTGCCCGGTGAGATCGGCGCGGCCGTCATCATCGGCCACAACGACACCCGCTTCGGCGAGGCCGTCTTCCACGACCTGAAGAAGATCAAGGAGGGTGCGGACATCACCGTCACCGACAAGACGGGAAAAGCCCTCCGCTTCACCGTCACGGCCACGGAGAGCGTCGCCAAGAACGCCTTCCCGACGCAGAAGGTCTACGGGCCGACCCAGGAACGTGCCCTACGGCTCATCACGTGCGACGGCGACTTCGACGCGCAGGGACACCCTGTCGACAACCTCATCGTGTACGCGACAGCGAGCTGAGGGCAGTAGGCGTGTCCGTCTCGCCCTGTCGTCACGGGTGACGTCCGCAGCTCGATCGTCAGCGGCCGGTTCCAGGAGCGCGCCGCTGAACGGTCGGTACGCGTCAGTCACGGCGCGGTCATGCGCCGCGACTGCCCGGAGGCCGTCACCGCTCTCGCCCGCGCCGCCGGCGAGCACCGCCGGACGTGGTGTGTGCGTGGGGGCGCCGTTCGTCGATCGAGGCGGTGAAACCGAAGGTCCCGGTCGGTGTGGATCTGCTTGAATTCGGGCCGAAGGAGAGCCTGATGTTCATCGGCGGCCAGGAGGCCGACTGGGGCGACGTGGCCCGGCGTGCCGCGTACGACGTCAGTGTGTATGAGCAGGAGGCGTGCTTCAGTCCGCAGCGGGTGTTCGTCGAGGGTGACGCCGATGTGTTCGCCGAACTGCTCGCTGAGAGCCTCGACAGTGTTCTCGCCCGGCGGGTTCGTGCCGGTCGACAAGCGGGCGCACATCACCCGTGCGCGGCAGGGGGCCAGGTTCGACGGGTACAAGGTCCGCCGGAGCGCGGGGTGCGAGTGGACCGTCGTCCAGCCGGATCGCCGTTCGCTCATCGTGCGCTGTCACGACCCCCAGAAGGTGCTGATCGACGTCCTGCGCTGCGTCGGCGACGCCGGGGGAGTCGTCGCGGGTGTCCAGGTGACGCCCGCGACGCTGCAGAGCGCGTTCCTCGCCGTGACTGGCCGAGAGTTCGAGGGGGCCTGATGCGTACGTCGATCGAGGTGCTGCGCGCGTTCTTGTGGAAGGATGTCGTCGTCCTGCGCACCGACCGGATGGTCCTGCCCTGCCTCGTCGCCTTCCCGCTGATCATGGCGGCACTGCTGAGCAGCGCGTTCGGGAAGATCCCCGGCGTCGGGAACGGCGCGAACCAGGCCGTGCCCGGCGCCAGATACTTCTGCTCCCGCAGAAAAACCTGCTCGCTTGGACCTTGGCCGGCCACGACGTTCAGACCGACAGGTCCCGGTCCTGGTGCCGGATGCGCGAGGGGTGCGCACGCCTGCTGTGCGGTCGGTGCTGCGGACGGTCGCGCATCCGGCCGCGGTGGGAGCGGTGGTGTGCTTGTACGGCGACGCCGGGCAGGGCAAGACGGTCGCGCTGCAGTACGCCCTGTCCCAGCTCACGCTGGGAGGGGGCTTGTTGGTGTATGTGGTGGTGGTTGAGCTGGTTTTTTGGTGGTGTGTTGAGAACTCTGGTGCGTGGTCGTGGTGGGTGGGGCGGGGTGTTTGAGCTGGGGTTATGTGTTCTGTGTGGAGGGGGATTTGGGTTCGTTGTAGGTAGTGGTAGTGCTAGAAGGCCCGGTGCTTGTTTGTGCTGGTCAGGCGTTTTTTGCCTGGTCGGGGGTGGTGTTGTGCTGGAGCGGGTTTCCTGATCGGTTGTGCATGGTCGGTGGGTGTGCGGACGGATCAGGCGGGGGGCGGTTGGAGTTGCAGGTTGGTGTGGGTGCGGGGGAGTTGTGTTCGCTGCAGGGTTGGTTGCGTGCGGATCCTGTGGTGCGGCGGTCTGTTGTGGTGGGGGTGCAGGGTGGTGTGCAGGGGCCGGGGGAGATGGGTTCGGCCTTGGATGTGCTGGGGCTGGTGACGGGGACCGGGTGGAGTGCGGCGTCGTTCGTGGTGGCGGTCGCGGCGTGGCGGCAGAGCAGGCCGCAGCGGCCGCGGGTGGAGATCCGGCGGGGGGGGGGGAGACGGTCATCGTCCTTGCGGAGGGTTCACAGGAGGAGATCGCGCGGGCGGTTCGGGCGCTGGAGGCCGTCGGTGGCGGTGAGGGCGGCGATCGGTGAGTGTGCTGCCCGATCCGGGGGCTTCGCGGTCTGTGCTGGTGGGCACGAGCCGCTATGAGTATCTGGAGCCGTTGCCGGCCGTGGCGAACAATCTGCGGGCTCTTGCCGGTGTGTTGTGCAGCCCGCTGTCGCTGCAGCTGCCTGCCCGGAACGTGACGGTTGTCGAGGATCCGGCTGGCTGCGCACACGGTGGTGGGCGCGGTGCGGCAGGCGGCCGCTGAGGCCACCGACACGCTGGTGGTCTACTTCGCTGGGCATGGCTGGTCGATGCCCAGGATCAGCTCGTTGTGGCGTTGGCGCATACCGAGTTCGGCCGTATCGAGACGGGTCTGCCCTATGACTGGGTGCGCCAGGTGCTGCTGCTGGACTCCCGGGCCGAGCGGCATGTGGTGATTTTGGACTGCTGTTACAGCGGTCTGGCGCTGGGGAGGATGAGCGCTGGGGCGGGGCTTGCCGACCAGGCGGCGGTGGAGGGCAGTTTCCTGCTGGCGGCCGCGGCCGAGACGCGGACTGCTCTGGCGTCGGTGGGGGAGACCTACACCGCGTTCACCGGGGCCCTGCTGGAGGCCCTGCGCCGGGGCGTGCCCGGCGGTCCTGCGCTGGTTGATCTCGGGGCGTTGTACCGGCATCTGCGCCTGACGATGGAGGCGCGTGGGCATCCTGTTCCGCAGGCGCGGGACCGTAACAGCGGTGCCCGGGTCGTGCTCGGGCGTAACCAGGCGGATCTGCCTGCCGCGCCCGTTACTGCTGCTGCCGGTGCGGATGTGGGGGAGCGGCGCTGGCCGGATCCGCACGCGATTCGTACGGTGACCGGGTTCTTCACCGCCCTAGGGCCTGTCGTCAAATGTCACGCCCACATCAGGAGTGATGCGAGGGTGATGGCCGCTTCGTAGGACTGGGCGGTTTTGTCGTAGCGGGTGGCGATGCCGCGCCACTGCTTGAGGCGATTGAAGCAGCGTTCCACGACGTTGCGGTGCTTGTAGAGCTCGCGGTCGAAGGCCGGCGGGCGGCCACCGCGGCTGCCTCGCCGGGCCCGGTTGCCGACCTGGTCGGCCCGCTCGGGAATCGTGTGCGGTATGCCCCGACGGCGGAGCCAGGCGCGGATCGCCTTCGAGCTGTAGCCCTTGTCACCGAGGACGTGATCGGGCCGGGTGCGGGGTCGTCCGGGTCCGATCCGGGGCACCCGGACCGCTTCCGACACGGCGGTGAACCGGGTGCAGTCGTTGGTGTTGCCGCCCGTGACGACGAAGGAGAGCGGACGGCCCCGGCCGTCGCAGGCCAGGTGAATCTTGCTGGTCAGACCGCCTCTGGACCGGCCGAGCGCCGGGACGCGGAGCCCCCTTCTCGAGCCCCCGCCGCATGCTGGTGGGCCCGCACGACCGTGGAATCGACGGACACCAGCCACTCGATGTCGCCCGCCGCGTCCGCCTTCGCCTGTGCAGCCTGCAGCATCCGGTCGAACGTCCCGTCCGCCGCCCACCTGCGGAAACGCGTATGCAGCGTGGCCCACGGACCGTAACGCTCGGGCACATCCCGCCAGGCCGTCCCGGTCCGGAGCTTCCACACGATCCCATTCAGGACCCTGCGGTCGTCCAGCCGCTTCCGGCCCCGCAACGACACGGGCAGCAACGGCCGGACGAACTCCCACTCAACATCGGACAGTTCATGGCGACGTATCACGACACCATGATCCATCACGGTGATCATTTGAAGACACTGCCTAGCCGAGGTCGTGGATCCCCTCGCTGCGCAGCGCGGAAGTGGGGCTGCCGGAGCGTCAGCACCATCCGAAACGCCAGGGCAGCCACTGTCGCGCCCCAGACCAGCCTCCGCAGGTACGGTGCCGCCCCCAGCCCTGCCCCGGTCAAGCCGAGCGCGAGCGCGAGACCGGCCGTGACTGCGTACCGGACCGGGTCGGTCTCCGGGCCGGAGCCCGGCAAGACCTGCCGGGTGCCGGACGCCACGGCCCACGTGGTCCACGCGACCAGCGCCGTGCCCAGCCCGAACAGCGCCACCCGCAGGGCCTTGACCGCCCGGTGCGCGTGGACGCCCGCCGTGTTCGTGGCTGTCCCCATCACCCGGGCCGCCTGCTCGTGGGTCATCCCCAGTTCCCACGTCAGCCAGAACGCCTTGTGCTGCTGACGCGGCAGCCCGGCCATCGCCTCGTCGATGGCGTGCCGCCGCTCGGCGTCGGCGACGGGGCAGATCGTCGGCTCGTCCTCCGGTCGCACGTCGGCGTCGAGCGACTCGTACCCCCGGCCCGCGTAGTGGTGCCGGGCCGCGCGGGTGGCCTCGTTCGTCATGCAGGTGTAGAGGTACGCGCGCAGGTTGCCGATCGGCTCGTCGTGGGCCAGCACGGCCAAGAGGGCGTTCTGCACGATGTCCTCGGGGTCCGCCGAGGACCGCGGCACGTCGCGGGCGTACAGCCGGCGGGCGGCGTAGCGGACCATCCGGTCGTACCGCTCCGCCACCAGCTCCGCCAGCGCGTCGGCGTGCCGCGGCCGCGGCCCGTCCCGATCAGCCACGCCGCCCCCGCTTCCCCGCCCGACGGCCCTTACCGGCCCGCTCGCGCTGGGCCCGGATCACCTCGGCCCGGCCCGCGGCCCGGTTGCGGAACGCGATGCTCCTCAACACGCTGCTCAGCGACCCCGCGAACAGCAGCGCCAGGAACACCACCACACCGATCCCCGTCAACTCCACCGGACCTCCCCCAGTCTGCGGCCCAGCGCCTCACGGTGAAGCAGCGGCCGTACACCTGCTGAGAGAGGAGAACGCCCTGAATCCTTTACCCGGCGACCAAGATTCTTTGTGAGGTCCTCGCCGCACGGAACCGCGGGTG
The DNA here is from genome assembly GCF_042677425.1 of Streptomyces sp. NPDC127119. NCBI lineage: Bacteria > Bacillati > Actinomycetota > Actinomycetes > Kitasatosporales > Streptomycetaceae > Streptomyces > Streptomyces sp. NPDC127119. The sequence continues at coordinate 24,669 of NZ_JBHXTO010000070.1, forward strand.
TGTGTCCCGAGCGTGTGCTGCGTGGCCAACTCCGGTACGGGGGTAGACTTGCGGGAAGCAGTAGCAGGGGAATCCGGTGCAACTCCGGAACTGTCCCGCAACGGTGTACCTCCCCCTTACCCCGGGGGAAGGGTAGTCCGAGGACCTGCGCTTGCTCGAACGCCCCCGGCATCTCGCCGGGGCCTTCGGCAGGGGCACCGGGTGTGAGTGGGCGTGTTGGTGGCATTGGGTGGGTGTCAGCGGAGCGGTGGCGCTGGATGCCTGGTCCGGGGGCTTGTGTGCGGGGCGGTTTGCTGTCATGGGGTGACCAAGCGGCTGTTGTTTTTTGACCTGTGTGGGGTGGGTCGGCTGTCGTGGGGGTGGCTGTTCCTGTGGTGGGGCGGGTTCAGGAGGGGGTGGCTTGGGGTTGGTCGGGTCGGCGGTCGCGGAGTGCTTGGAGGATTTTGGTCTGCTGCGGGTCGGTGGGGGGTGTGGTGTCGGGGGAGTTGTCGAGGTGGGGTGTGAGGCGGGTGTAGAGGTCGTCGTGGGTGAACATGGCGTCGAGGCCGGCCCAGGTGTCGTTGTCGATGAGGGGGAAGGGGAACTGTTGGGGTGGGATGAGTGCGGCCAGGAGCGGGAGGAGTTCCCAGCCGTGGTCGAGGCGGTCGCGTAGCCAGGTGCGGAGGCTGGCGGGGTCGGTGTGGCGCCACATCCAGATCAGGGTCTCGTCCTGCTCGGTGATGTCAGAGGCGGGCCGTCCGGCGGCCGGTGCGAGGTGTTCGGCCAGGCGGCCGGTGAGGGCGTCACGGGCCTGGGCCGCCCACGGTTCTGTGGTCGTCACGTGTTCGGAGGCGGTGTCGTCGGGGTTGGTGGCGCTGCGGAGGGTTCGGGTGGCGAGGACTGCTCCGTCGTAGGTGACGGCCATAGCGGCCACAGCGGCGGGTCGCTGGTCGGGAGGCAGGTCGAGGAGGAGGCCCGGGGTCAGGGAACGCAGCCGTCGATCGGACCCCAGAATGCCCATCACTTCCGGTTCGGCGGTCAATTGGCCGTAGTTGTCGGCCATAGCCTGGAGCAGCGCGGCCGCGGGTACCGGGATGCCGTCAGCGCGCAGTTGGTCGATGCGCCGGACGATGCGGTGGGTGTCGTCTCTGAGCCGGGCCAGCAACTGCGCGGCCTCATCGCCCTCAGCTCCTGATGCCAGTTGGGCGAGGGCCTGCTGGAAGACGGCTTCTGGGAGGTCGTCGGCGGGGACGGTGAAGACGATGTACCGGTCGAAGTAGTCCTGGCTGCCGATCCCGCGTCGGCGGGCCGCGGCACGAGGGTCGCTGCCGTTGCCGACGGCCTGCTGGACTGCGGGGAACAGCAGGACCAGCAGTGCAAGCATGCCGTCGAGGTTGTCCTGGGCCACGCCGGCCTGGCGCAGGCGTTCCTTCCACCGTTCGGCGTTTTCACCGGGTCTGGAGTCGCGGTGCAGCGCCGGGTCGGTGCTAGTGCCGGTCAGTTCGGCGCGGTGGCGTCCCAGCATCCGGTAGACGCCGGGCTCGCTGGTCCGCAGGAAGGTGACGATCAGGAAGTCGACGATGTCGACCTCCCCGGCCAAAGAGCCGAGCGTCGCGCCGGCCTGGCCGAAGTAGCGCTTGATGGACCGCGGGGTCCTCAGCCGGTCTTGAAGGTGCCGGAAGTAGGCCTCGGAGAAGCGCCGTTCCTGGTCCGGAGTCATGGACACCTGGTGGGAGTCCAGCAGGGCGTTGAGGAGTCGATTGGTCATGGCGGTGATGTCGCGGTCGCGGAAGGCCGGGAGGTCGAGCCGGACCTGGATGAGTTTCTCCAGGAATTCCTGGGCGCGCTGGTCGTTCGAGCCGACCAGGTCGGTCCGTTTCAGGACGTCCAGGAGGGTCTGTTCGTCGAAGCTGATCAGGTAGTACACGTTCGGCAGGTGGCCGACCAGGCGGATGAGCTTGAAGACGACCAGCAGTTCCTCAGGGGTGAGCCGGTCCAGATCGTCCATGATCATCAGGACCGGCAAGGCCGCCTGTCGCAGGGCCGCTTCGGCGGTGTGCTTGGCGGCCGAGGCGCTGGTGTCTCCGGCTATCCGGTCGGCTACGTGGTTGATCAGCTCCGAGGAGTCCAGGCCGAGCAATCCCGTGAGCTTGCCCAATGGACTGATCGACTGGCCGAACGCCCCGATTTTCCCGCGCAGCTCGGACCACTGGTTCCCGCTGGGGAGGGCGGCGCGGATCTCGCTGAACAGAGCCAGCGTCAGGGATTCGAGGTCCGAGTACATCCACGGGTTCAGTTCAGCGACCGACCACCGGGTGGTGTTGGTGGCGCCGACCGTGTTCTTGAGGTGCTGGATCGTCATCTGCAGGACGGATGACTTGCCAGAGCCCCAGGGGCCGATGAGCGCGAGGACCCCGGACTCGCTCTGCTCGCGCACCTGGTGGAGAAGTTCGACGGCATGCCGGGCGTACTGCTGGCGCCCCAGCAGGTCAGGAGCGTCGGCGCTCCCGTCGACGGGGTCATCGTTGAAAAAGCGTTCACCGGGCATCGGCCCATCCTGCCCGACAGCGCAGATGCTTCGGCCTGGGATCGGTGATGACGTGCAGACCGGCTGCTGTCATGGGGTGACCGGGTGGCTGTCACGGTGTGGTTAGCAGGTCGCGGTCCGGCTGTGTTGGGTTTGCCGGTCTTCGTGTGGCGGGGCCGGCTGGGGTGGTGGGGTTGCCCTTGTGACGGGTTCGGGAACCCCGGTGGGGGAGACGGTGCCGGGTTCGGCTGTTTTGGCGGTGGCCGGGCGGGTGGAGCGGGCTGTGGTGGTGCGGCGGCTGTTGGCGGTGGACCGGGGTGAGGGTGGTCTGTCGGCGTTGCATGTGCGGATCGCGGCCGGTTTGGCGGGGGTGTCGGAGCGGACGGTGTGGCGGTGGCTGCAGCAGGGGCGCGAGGGGCGGGTGGAGGCCCGGCCGCGCCAGGGTGGCTTCATGGTGGGTGATGCCTTGTGGGAGGTGCTCACCCAGGTGGGCGGGAACGTCGCCGAGTTGCGCCGCAGGATGCTCCGGGCACAGGAAGAGGGCGTGCTTCAGCGGTGGGGTGTCGAGGCGGTGCCGTCGCTGGCGACGCTGCACCGCGCGATCAAGGACGAGTTGCGGGCGGGCCGGGTGCTTCAGGCCGCCCGCGCGGCGTCGGGCCGTGTGGAGCCGAGCCGGTACGACCGGGCACTGGCCGAACTCGGCTTCGCAGAAGATGCGGACGGGCCGCCGGTGGTGGACGGCCCGGACGCCATGCCGTCCGGTACGGGTGGTGAGGAACGGCACGGTGCGGTGAAGGCTGCTCCGCGTGCCCGGGTGTCGGGCGGGGTGCGGTTGTACGCGCCGGGGGCGCGGCTGGTGTCCACGCGGCAGGTGGCCGGGGTGGTGGAGGCGGTGGGGCACACGGTCGCCGCGCGGGGGATCGGCTGTGTGTACGGGGATACGGGGCTGGGGAAGACGGTCGCGGTCGAGCAGGCTCTGCATCTGCTGCCGGGCCGGGTGCCTGTGTGGCGGGCGGTGGTGGGGGTCGGGCCTGGGCTGCCGCAGGTGCGGGCCGCGTTGTGCGAGGCGCTGGGGCTGCCGTCGGGGTCCCTGACGCACCGGGCCGGACCGGCCGACCAGGCGTTGGCGGAGGCGCTGGCCGAGCCGGGTGTGCTGTTCCTGGATGACGCGCAGCGTCTGTCGCCGCCGGTGCTGGACTATCTGCGGCAGCTGTGGGACTCGCCGGGCTGTGCGGCTGCCCTGGTGCTGTGCGGGGCGGGCAGTGAGCGGGCGCTGGCCCGGGCAGCGGCGATGCGCTCGAGGGTCCTGACCTGGCACCAGGTCAGCCGCCTCGACACGGAGGATGTGCCGCGGACGCTGGGTCTGTTCCACCCGGTGTGGGAGGACGCTGACCCGGCCGACCTGGGGCGGGCGGATGAGCAGACCGCCCGCGGCAACTTCCGTACCTGGGCGAAGATCACCTCGCATGTCTGCGCCGCCCGGTGCCGCGATCCCGGTGCGGGTGCGGGTGCGGATCGGGACGCGATCGACCAGGCCTGCGCCAGGCTCGGCCCGTACTCATGACCGCCCCTCTCACGCGCCCGGGACGCACCGATTCCGACGGCAGACAACCTCACTCCGTTCGGCGAGGAGGAGAAGCGGCGCGATGACGGACAGCGGACCGCAGGACATCAACGGCGGCCTCGGCGTTGACGCGGGAGGGCAGCGGCTGCCGCCGCCGGGGGATCCGGCCGGCGTGCTCGGGAAGCAGTCGCTGGTTGCGCTGCGGGCGCCTGCGGTGCGCCGCCTGCTGGCGCTGCGGGCCCGGGGCGGTCTTTCGCGGCAGCACGTGCGGCTGGCGGGGGAGTGCCTGGGGGCGTCGGAGCGCACGGTGTGGCGGTGGCTGGCCGAGGCGTCCCGGAGCCCGGCGGCGGCTGCGCACCCCGGAGCCCGCCACACGAGCAGGTTCGAGATCACCGCGGAGATCCGGGTGCTGCTGGCGTACTGGCACGGCAACGCCTCCGCGGTCCACCGCCAGCTCATGGAGCGCGCCGCGGCCGAGGCAGGGGGCGTACGCGCGCAGACGTCCGGTACTGGCGTGTCCGTCCCGCCGGACCTGGTGGCTGTTCCGGGTGGGGCAGCCCTGTCGCAGGTGCCGCTGCTGGATCCGGTCCCGTCCCTGTCGACGTTCCTGCGCGCGCTGCGCCGCGATCTGACGGCGGGGGAGCGCGCCGGTCTCGCCATCGGACCGGAGGCAGCACGCGCCCATGACGTGTTCGGCAAGCGGCCGCCGTCATGGCGCAACCACGCCTGGGAGACCGACCACGTTCAGGCCCCGCTGCGGGTCGACGCCGACGGCGACCTGGTGCGCCCGTGGATCACCTGGTTCATCGACACCGCCACCAAGGTCATCACCGGTACCGCTGTCACCCCGGGCCATCCCTCCCGCGCGTCGGTACTGGCCGCCTTGCGCGCCGCAGTGGTGCGGGACGAGCCCTACGGCCCGGCCGGGGGAGTGCCGGAACTGGTGAGGATGGACCGGGGCAAGGACTTCCTGTCGGCCGCCGTCACCACCGCGCTCGGCGCGATGGGCGTGACGGTCAAGGACCTGCCCGCCTACAGCCCGCATCTGAAGGGCACAGTGGAAAGCCTCAACCGGGCTGCGGACCGGATGCTGTTCGCCGCCCTGCCCGGCTACACCGCCGGGCCCACCGGGCCCCGCTCGGAGCGGCGCGGACGTACTGCGGGGGCGGTGTCCGCGCTGTCGTTCCAGGACTTCACCGCGGAGGTCCTGGAGTGGACGACCTGGTGGAACACCGTGAACCGCCCGAAAGCCCTGTCGGGCCGTACGCCGCTGGAGGCGTGGCAGGCCGATCCGACGCCTGTCACCGACATCCCCGCCGCCGACCTGTGGGCCTTCACCCTCGAGGACGACGGCCGGTCCCGGAAGCTGACCAGCCACGGAGTGAGCTGGCGCGGCCGCACCTACATCGCCGCGTGGATGACCGGCCAGGCCGGCCGTCAGGTCCGCGTGCGCTACATGCCCCACCACGACCACGAGATCGAGGTCTGCGACGCCCGAGGCCGCCACCTCGGCCCGGCGCACCTCGCGGACGCGGCCACCCCCGAGCAGCTGCAGGCGCTGCGCGAGGCACGCGCGGAGCGCGCCCGGCGCCTGCGCGCCGACGCGAAGGCCGCCGAACGCCTGCGCCGCCAGCGATTCGCCCCCACCACCAGCGCGGAGCCCGCCCAGCGGCTGGGAGCCGTCACGGCCGCCCAGGCCGAGCGTGAACTCGCCGCCGCCGACTACACCGACGTCGCACGGCTGGCCCTGCCCGACCTGATCCCGCCCGCCCCGCCTCCGGCGCACTGGCGCACCCCGCCCGCCCTTGCGGCCGGCACCACGCCGCCCCCGCCCGCCCCCGCTCCAGCCGACTCGCCGGCGGACGTTGCACCGGAGCCCGGCCGAACCGCAGGAGACACCCTGTGACCGAGGCCTCTTACCAGTACGTCGGCCTGCCGGACGCATCGGTGGTCACCACCCGCGCTCTGCTCACCGCGCGGGAGAACATCACCGACACGGTCGAGGCCCGCGCGATGATGTGTATCCACGGCGGGGCCGGCTTCGGCAAGACCCTGGCCGTCAACATGTGCCTGCACGAACTCGAACCCGCCGAGGATGTCCGCCGGCTTGCTTTCCGCGCCCGTCCCACCGCCCGCGCGGTGCGCTACGAACTGTTCACCGCGCTCGACCTGCCCGGGGCACCGCCGCGCCACCCCAGTGAGTTCGACCGCCTACTGAGGACGGCCCTGGCCGAGCGCCCCCGCACCTTCCTCGTGGACGAGGCACAGTGGCTCAACGGGGAGGCGTTCGAGTACTTCCGCTACCTGTGGGACGACCCCGCAACCCGGCTCGCGGTCATCTTCGTCGGCGGCGAGGGCTGCCACACGGTGTTGCGCCGCGAACCGATGCTGTCGTCGCGGATCTTCATCTGGCAGCACTTCACCCGCCTCACCCCCGGCGAGGTCAGGGAGACGATCCCGCTGTTCCACCCGGTATGGGCCGACGCCGACCCGGACGACATCGCCTTCGCCGACCAGCATGCCGCGCACGGCAACTTCCGTGACTGGGCCCGCCTCACGGCCCACGTGCGTCTGGCGCTGTCCCGTACGGGCCGGCCGCGGGTGGACCGGGAGATGCTGCGGTGGGCGTTCGGCCGGCTGGGCGGCTCCGCCTGATGCCTGGTCGCACGCGGCCCGTGGCTCATCGCCCGTGTGCAGGAGTACCGGTGGAATACGAGGAGGCGGGCTGCGGTGGGACTGCTGGATCCGTTCAACGCGCTCGGTGAGATCGCCGTGGACGTTCTGGCGTGCGGTCCGGCTGCCTCCGGGCGCTGCCCGCCCCGCAAGACCCTGCGCACGGTGGGCCGTCCGCCCTTCACCGTGGTCGTGGACCGGGCAGACGACGTGCGTTTCACCCGCACCGTGCTGGCCTCCCACCATCCGGCGGCGGGACGGGTCGTGATCCACCCCACCGTCGGTGGCGGCGGACGCCTGCTGTGGCACGACGTCCTGCACGCGGTGGGCGACGGCCGGCCCCTGAGGGCCCCGTCTTGCGCCGCGCACGGCAACGCATCCGCGCAGGAGCGGTCGGCACGCGCCGCCCTGAAGGCCGCGGCGGTGCACCGGCTGACCGTCCTGCGCGCGCACCGCATCGGATGGGGCGTCTGGGCCGACCTGGTGGCCCTGCACCACACCACCGGCACGGACGTGACCGTGGTGCACCATGCCGAACTGCCCGTGGACCTGGTACACCTGCTGCGCCACTGCCACCACCGCATTCTCACCGCCTACGCCGTGGTGCGGGCGCTGCACCCGCCCGCGGCGGCCTTGAGGGAGTCCTGGGCAGACAGACGGCACCGATGACCGGCAGCGCCAGGTTGCAGTCCTGCGCCGGACAGCGGCACGGCTGACGATGTACCGCTGCCTTCGCTGCCACCCCGGGGCTGCAACGCCTTTCTCATGACATCAATCAGACAATGAATTGTTGTTTCATTGCCACGTGGGGTAGGGTGTCGGTATGCCACGTGATCTCCGTCAACAGGCCCGTGACCGTCTGTCCGTACTGGCTTCCGCCACTGGTGACGACACCACGGCCGCGCGTCGTGTCGAGCAGGATGCTTCGCTGGTGGGGCGACTGCTGGCAGCCGCTGGCGAGCAGAACGATCACGAGCGGGATCCGGGCGTGGGGCCGGACGATGTGGGTGCCGCTCTGGGCCTGTTCGAGGATCTGCGTGAGGAGTTGGACCGGCTGGAGACGCAGGTGGTCATGGAGGCGCGGCGGCGGGGGATGGACTGGCGGCAGATTGCTGCGCATCAGGGCCTGAACTCCTCTCAGGCTGCTTCGCAGCGTTATCAGCGGTTGATGACGCGGCTGGAAGAGATCCGTCAGGGTGTCCGGTGAGCGAGAACGATGCGCAGATGACGGGCCAGCCGCAGTTGTTCACCGCGATCGATTCCCTGCTTGCCGCCGTCGACGAGGGCACCGTGCTGCCCGCGCCGGCCGAGCGGGTACGGCTGCGTGAGGCGGCCGGTCTCACGCAGGCTGCTGTCGCGCAGGCATTGGGCGTGCGAGTGCCGAGCATCACGGCGTGGGAGGCCGGGCGTGCCGAGCCGAGGGGGGAGCGGCTGGAGGCATACCGCCGCCTCCTCGAGGGCCTCGCCCACCGCTACCCCGCCCCCGTAACACCCGCCGCCTCCGCACCGCTTCCGGGCCGCGACGATGCCGGCCGGCCGTCGGCCTCTCGACCCCCTGCAGCCACACCACCAGGGACGGCCGCGCACCACACACCACCCCCGCTTCCCGAAACCGAAACCCTCTCCGCCCCGGCCCCTGCCCCGACCGCGGCGCCACAGGCGGAGGTAGCGGAGACGCCCGCCGGCCCGGTCGCGCCGAAGGCAGAGCACGTCGCGCCCGTCGAGGCGCCCGCCGCGCCCATCGCGCCGGCGCGTCCCGCTCGCCCGGCGGTGTCGCGGCGTCCGGTCGCGCGGAAGGCGGCAGCGTCTCCGGCTGATCCGCGTTTCCCGCACGGTCCGCTCGCCGTGTTGGACGGGAACGGCTCCGCGTACGGCGTCGACGGGATCGTGCTGGACTGCCCGGCCACCACCATCGTGGAGTTGGTGGAGTGGACGCTGCGTGAGTCCGGCCTGGGCGCGGCGAAGCTGAGCCGGTATGGCAAGGACTCCGACCCGCTGATCGTCCTCACTGCCGCGGCCGCTGTGCGGCTCGGGCTGCCGGAGCGCCTGGAGGGCCACGAGCAGCGTCGCAGCCTGCGTCTGCCGGAGGACCATCCGGTGGTCAAGCAGGTGGTGAAGGCGAAGTGGCAGCTCACGCAGCGTGGGTTCGGTCCGTGGGCGCGGATCTACCGCAAAGCGCAGGGCCGTGAGCGGCAGTGCGTGCAGTTGGCGGTCCTGTCCTGGGACGCGCTCGACGGGCGGTCCTGGCCCGGCGTCTGCGAGATGGAGCCAGCCGACATCGTCCGCGTCCTGGGTGTCTACGCCCAGCGGGTCATCACCCCGCGCGGATCCACGGCAGTCTCCGGCCTGGAACTGATGACGGCACTGCGCCCGCCGACGAAGGCGGTGCAGGACCCGGCGAGCGGGAACTGGGTCCCCGGGCACAATCCCGGCAGCCTCGGAACGGAGCCGGTGGACCCGGCGCCGCCGGAGGCCACCGCGGAGCATCCCGTGGTGGTGAACTCCGGCTGGACGGGCGGCTTCCTCGACGAGGAGGCGTACCAGTGGGTGCGGCCGGTGGACCTGCTGTCCGATGAGGAGTGCCTGTTGCCGTTCGCAGTCGGCCTGGACCTCAACACCGCCTTCCTCGCTGCCGCCGCCCGGCTAACGGTCGGCCTGTCCGCCCCGGACCACTTCCACGCCCCGCAGTTCAACCCGAAGATCCCCGGCTCCTGGCGGGTGGATCTCTCCCACATCGAGCTGGCCCCCCGCCTGCCCTCGCCGTTCACCCCGGACGGCACCCGCCCGACCGGGCCGGCTTGGTATCAGACGCACACGGTGGCCTACGCCCAGGAACTCGGCTTCAGCGTCCAGCCGTTGGAGGCGTACCTGCGCCGTGAGACGGGCGCGTATCTGGACCCGTGGCACGACCGCCTCAAGACCGCCTACGTTGATACCCTCGCCGACCTCGGCGTCACCAAGGACCTCACCGACGAGCAGTTCCTCGCCGCGATGGAGCAGCACAAGCAGACCGACCCCGCCCTCGCGGCCGTCCTGGCCGCCATCAAGGCCACGGTAAAGGGCGGCGTCGGCAAGCTCCGCGAGCGCCCGCAGGGCAAGTCCTACAAACAGGGCGACCCGTGGCCGGCCATGCAGCGCCCGACCTGGCGTCCGGACATCCGGGCCGCGGTCATCTCCAAGGCGCGGGTGAACATGCACCGCAAGCTGAACAACATGGCGAAGATGACCGGCCTGTTCCCCCTCGCCGTGCTCTCGGACTGTGTCGTCTACCCCAGCCCGGGGGAGAGCCCGCTGGATTTCCTGCCCTACGACGCGTCTGGGAAGCCGCAGGTGGGCGGCTTCCGTCTCGGGCCGACGCCGGGGCTGGCGAAGCTGGAGGGTGTGCAGTCGATGCTGTGGGCGGTCGATCTGATGGAGCAGGGCTTCAACCCGGCACGTCACATCAAGGGCGGCGACGCTGTCCTGGACGAAGGGGAGTAGCGCGGTGGGGGAGATCGAGGACGCCATCGAGCGCGCCGACCGGGAAGCCTTCACCAAGGAACCGCCGAAGACCCTCAAGGGCCGGATCGGCTACCTGATCAAGCAGTTCGGCAGCGCGAAGGCTGTCGCGCAGGAGATCGGTGTGACCGCCGACTCCGTCAACCGCTACCGCCGCGGGGCCCGCAAGCATCCTCCCGCCGATGTCGCCGCGAAGATCGATGACGTGGTGAAGCAGCGGTGGCAGCCCTTGGTGCGCCGGCGCCGGCACCGCCAGGCCGCCGCCACGGGCGGCATCACGGTCGAGACCCGCGCCCGGTTCGGCTACACCGCCGCAGTGGGCAGCACCGATGACGGACGCTTCCGCCGCCTCACCGTCCACCTCCCCCCGACCTACGCGCAGCGCTTGTTCGACGCCCGCGAGACGGGGGCTGGCGACCAGGAGATGCGCCAAATCATCGCCGAAGGTTTTAAGGAAATCTATTTCCAGGACGGCGGAGTCCGCGCTATAGGACTCTCGGATGTCGAAATCAACGACATCGACTATCTGGATCTCGACTATTAGGTTTCGGCAGGCGATCCTAGCGACCTGCAGAAGTGAATCCAAGAAACGTACCTTATGTGCGTAAAATAAAGGGTCCTTCGGGCTATGTATCTCGCTTGAGAGATCTACGCTGGTCGGACAGGTCATCCGTTTGGGAAGGTAGCTCTGTTGATCCAGTACCCCGCGTTTCGAACATGGCAGACGATGCAGAAGCGGTGGAACAACAACATTGTGGCTCTGTCTATCGGTGCCAACCTTGCGCAACAGGCGATGGCGCGGCCGGGGCATCCGGTAGCTCAAGCAAGCGCACTGCTCGCCGCGGTACCGCAGGCGGAACGACTTGACGTGACGGCGGCAGAGGCAGGACGGATCTTCGAGTCGGCTGCTACAAACATGGCGTTCTTGGCCATACCGCACGTTATGGCACTGCATATCGAGCTGTGCGTCGGCACGGTGGTCGAGTGTCAGCGCTTCCCTGGTCTCATCAAGCCGAACAAACAGACGCCTAACTGGTGGAGCGTTCCGCTCCTGCACGAGACGGTGAGATTCAACGACGCAAAGACCACGGCCGACCATCTCTTGGGGTTTTGTCTGAAGTTGCGCAACACCATGATGCATGGGGCGGGAAAGGTCGACGAACCACTGGTCCAGCGCTGGAAGGATCTACCCGCTGCGGCGAAGACCCGCTGGGAGGACCTTTCCGGGCGCCCATTTACGTACACAGAGATCGGTGAAACCCCAACGCTCAATTGGCCGGAGATCATGGCCACGCTCGCGGTGACCAAGGAGTCGGCACATGAGATCAACGCACGGATCGGGCGCCTTCTGACGCGTGAGCAATGGGCGCAGGTTATTGCCCGGGATTACCGGGACGCATCGCAAAAGGGTCGCAGGCGTTTCAACAGTGCGGCACCAGGCACGAAAGATGCCGGCCCAGTCCACCACCGAGTCATGCAGCGACTGCAGGGCCACGCACTGACGTACTACCGTCCCCTGTCGATGACAGCCGACGAACTGCACGCTGGACGGGACACCATTCGTTAGGAGCGGGCGCTCTACCATTGAGCTACCGGTGAACGCGAACGCCCACGGACCGGACTTGAACCAGTGTCTCCCGCACAGTGACGACTCCGGTGGCGAACCGGCCCATCCCTAAGATGGTCGCCTTGGCTGAAGTGTACCGATGAATGCTGCGCCCTCAAGCGGCTCCCGCAGAAGGTGGGTACGCGGAACGCTTGCCGGCGCGGCCAGGAGTGGCTCCAGCTCCCTCTGCGAGATGCCGCAGAACGCGAGGGCCCTTCCCGGCCGTCGGTCTGCCTGAAGTGCCTGAGCCCACTATGCGACCGGGCAACAATCCCTTGAGAGGTGACGGCATAGCCGCTGAACAGCACAGGGGCCCCAGCTGGTAGTGCCGGGCGCTGAATCGGCCAGCAGTACTGTGGGTCAGGGAGGAGCCCGATGTATGTCGGGTTGCTCGGTGAACGCCTTCAGTGCTGGCGGTAGTCGCTGGCCAGGAGCTTCATCTCCTCGCCCCAGATGGTCAGGTTGTCGCCCTTGCGGCCGAACTCCTCCCGGGCCAGGCGATAGAACCCTGCGCCGGGCTCTTGCTGCTCCTTGAGTACCACCATGGCGGAGAGCATGGCTTTCGTGCCGTTCGGGCTTTCCTGGCGGGAGACGTCGGCCAAGAGATGATCCATCTCCACGCTGTGGGCCGGGACGTTGTGGCCTTGCTCCCCCAGGAGTTTGCTCAGCGTTCCGTACTCGATCGGCCAGTCCCCGTTACGGGCCCGCTCCAGCAGGAGCTCCGCCATGGCCTCTTGGGCCGCCTCGTACCCCGATGAACCTCGCCTCACTGCCTCCCCCTCCACATCGACAGGGGCGCCAGGGTACCGAGGTCGAGCTGACAAGGCGATTCACCTGTGGCCCTTGCGATTCGGCCACTATCGTGCGGGTTCTAATCCGAGCGATCTGAGGGGATCCGTTGCGTCGACCCGTGTTTGCCTGTGCCGTGGCCGTGGTTGTGCTCGCCTCCGCCTGCTCCTCCTCTACCCCAACAGAGAAGGTCCGCGCGGATTCGGGTGTGACGGTGCCCGAGGCCCTGAAGCTTGCCGGCGCAGTTCATGGCTCCCTGACGACGGGGCTCAATGCTCAGGGTGTCATCAAGGGGCGGCCCACCCCTGACACGTCCGAGAACTAGGTGTTCGCCCAGACCAATTGTGCCGAGTACACGTTGGCGGACGACGAGAGCCCGAGCCAGGGGACCCCGGAGTGGGAGGCGGACATCTACGGCAGGTTGGGTGAAGAGGAGGTCAACCTTCGCCTGTCCCTGGAGGGCGAGGTGAAGTCGGGGACGTACGGCGTCTTCAACAGCTCACTGCCGTCCGGGACCGCTTACGCGTACTTGGAGGCGGCCGCTGTCAGCTACGACACCACGGCAGGCGGCGGTACGAACACGCTGCACATCAACGCTGACATGCACTCAGGGACCATTCATGTGGCTTTGAGCGATAGGCCCTCCGGCTGCCGTCGAAGACCCTCAAGGGTCGGATCGGCTACCTGATCAAGTAGTCCGGCGGCGTCAGGGTCGTTGCGCAGGAGATCGGTGTCACCGCCGACTCCGTGAACCGCTGTCGCGGCGCTCGAAGAGCCCCGCTGAGGTCAGCCGTGGGAGTTACGAGCCTTCCACTGTTTGCCAGTCGGGCAGGGCATCCCCACGGGTGCCCTGGTGGCAAGCCGACGCGCGGGTCGTCCACCCACGCTCTCCAGGCTTGTGGCAGCCGAACCGGGCACTGCGACGTGGGCTGCTGCAGCAGGTCCCACACGTCGCGGTAGCCCTCCCAGGTCGGCGCGTACACGCGGGCCTGATCGAAGCCGGTGTTCCTCTTGCCTGGCGGGACACCCTGCTCGGTCAGTCAGGCCTGGTGCTCCATCCACGCCGCAGCCCACACATGATCGCGCGGGAGGACGTACGACGCCGGCGCCTGCCCAGGCGTTCGATCCAGAGCGACGAACACGAACCACTCGCGGTCACTCAGGGACGGCAGCTGCGTCTTGGTTCCGCAGCGCCAGTTCGGCCGCGGCATAGGACTTGCTGTCTTGACCTGTACCTCGATCATGCGGCGGCTGCCGTCGGCGCGGACGGCGAGAATATCGGTGCGCTCAAGCCCGTCGCGGGTGAGCGCGGTGCCCCATCCGGCGCTGGCGAGTACCGAGCAGACCCAGTGCTCGCCAGCGCTCTTGGTCATCTTCGTGTCCACGACAGAGAGTGTGCGCGATGGCCCCGATGCTGCGCGAGCGGCGTGCGCTCGGGGTGGACCAGCGTGGCAGCAGCTGACCGGCACGTGCCCGCGGGCAGAGTGATTTTTCGCGGGCCCCAGTCAACTATTGCGGGCGCCGAGCAAGGAGAGGCGCGCGTTACTCGCGGCGACTGGATCAGAGATCTTCTGTCGTGGCTGCGGGGGCGCTGTGGTGGTTGCAAGTGGGCTGCACTAGGTTTGGATGACAGTGAGGCTGACATTTGGTGGGAGTGGCGTGGACGAGCGTGAATTCAATGTGGGTATCGGGCAGAGGGTGCGAGCTGCCAGGGCTCGCGCGGACCTGACGCAGGAACTCCTGGCCCGTAAGGCGGGACTGACCAGGGGATCGATCACCAACATTGAATCGGGCGCCCAGGCGCCTCCGCCATACCGGCTAGCGCGCCTTGCGGCGGCTCTCGGGGTGGAGCCAGCTGACCTTCTTCCGCCTCTGGACCGAGCCAGCCCCACCCACGGGCTGCCCACCCATCTTGCGGACGTCGTTGCGTCGGTGGCGTCGGCCGCGGAAGAAATGCGAGGCCGCGATGGCCAGGTCTGATGCGGAAGCTGCGGCTCTCCTCGCGAAGTTCGGAATCGAGGAACCACCCGTCGACCCAGAGCGGCTCGCCAGGAATCTCGACGTTCTCGTGGTGCGGCAGAAGATGACGGACGACGTGTCCGGGATGCTGCTGCGCCGTGATGACGAGAAGGTGATCGGGGTTAACGGCGAACACTTGCGTGTGCGGCAGCGCTTCACTGTGGCTCACGAACTCGGCCACCTCCTGCTCCACCGGGGACGGCCGCTCATTCTTGACACGGGAACGCGCATCAACCTCCGCGACAGCGTCTCCAGCAAGGCCACGGATCGGGAAGAGATGGAGGCCAACCGCTTTGCGGCAGCCCTCCTCGCTCCAGAGGTCATGGTGCGCAGAGAAGCTAGGAAGTCGGACCTGCGGAGTGCGGAAGAACTGGTCGACCGGCTGGCACGCAGATTCGGCATGAGCCAGATGGCCATGAACTTCCGGCTCATGAACCTGGGCATCATCTCCGACCCTCAGTAGGACCGCCTCGTCGCACACCAGAAGGGCCGCCCTCCAAGCGGCCCTTCTCTCGTATGAACCTACGACAGTGAAGCTGGCATATAATTTGATTGCGAAACACGCGTCTGGGGTGCTGTTCTTGATGAGACACGTGAGGTCACCGGGATCTCAGGGATGCGAAGCACAGCAGGAGCCACCATGACCACGGCACAAACCCCGTCGGCCGAAGCCGGCCGCCACATTCGAGTTTTCATCGACGGCCACGAGTACGACGCCCCCGCGCGGCGAGTGACCGAGACGGACCTGCGGCACCTCCCGCGGCCGGCGGTCCCGGACGACAAGGAGCTGTGGCTCGACATCCCCGATGCGCCCGATCGTCCCCTGGAGGAGAACGAGACGATCGACCTCACCTCCGGGATGCGGTTCTTCACCGAGCTCCGGCAGATCACCATCCACATCGACCGCACCCCCTACGTCGTGGCCAAGAAGCGGATGACCGGCGGCGAGTTGCGCGCCATTCCCACTCCGCCCGTCGCCGAGGACCGGGACCTGTGGCTCGACATCATCGACAAGCGAGACCAGAAGATCGCCGACGACGAGGTCGTCCGACTGCGTGACGGCATGCGGTTCTTCACCGCTCCGGGGCGCATCAACCCTGGATCCCGGTAGGAGGCACCGCAATGATGGACCTGCCCAGCCAAGACCACGCGTTCCTCCAGGCAGGGGGATTCGAATACGAGATCTTCGACGACAGCAACGTGCTCTGCGTCCAGGTGTCTAACCTTGCTCTTCCCCCGGGACTGAGCGCACCTGCCGCGGACATCCTGTTCCGCTTCGCTCCGCTGTACCCCGACGTCCCCCCGGACATGTGGTGGGTGTCGCCGGCCCTGACCACAATCCAGGGCACCATCATTCCTGCCACCGAGCTCCATGAGACATACCGCCAGCGCTCCTGGCAGCGCTGGTCACGACACCTCCCTGACGGAACGTGGTTGGCCGGCATTGACGGGCTCCAGAGCTATTTCGCCCTGCTCCAGAGCGAACTTCGCAGCGCAGCAGGGGCCGCGGCATGACCGCCACCACGACCTTGGCACTTTCCGACCGCCTCGCCGACGACCTGGTGCACATGGCCCAACGCCCCGTGGAAAGCGGGGCGGTGCTCCTCGCCCGGCCCGCACGCCTTGCTCAAGGAGGCGTGCGCCTCATCGGCGTGCACCTGGCGGAAGTACCGGAAGGTGCCTATGCCCACCGGACGGACCGCGCCCTCAGCATCCCCTCCGAGGGCTTCATGCCTGCGCTGCGGATGGCCGAGGACATCGGTTGCGTTGCGCTGTGGGTGCACACCCATCCTGCCCTGGGAGCGACCCCTGAACCGAGCCGAAACGACCAGATCGTGGACGCCCAACTGGCCCCCACATTTGCTGCACGTACCGGATCGGGACTCTACGGCGCACTGACCCTGAGCCACCGGGACGGACGCCTGACATTCACCGGGCACCTCGATGGAGAAGAGATCTCCTCCATCGACCGGATCTTCATCGCCGGAGCCCGCCTGAGCCTCCTGCGCTCCTACGACTCCCAGACCTCCGACCTGCCAAGCCTGCACGACCGGCACGTCCGGGCATTCGGCACAGAGATTCCACGCGTACTCGGCGAGCTGCGCGTCGCAATCGTCGGAGCAGGAGGAACCGGCTCGGCCGTGGCCGAGCAACTCGCCCGGCTCGGAGTCCGTCACCTCACCCTCATCGACCCCGACACGCTGTCCGACAGCAACCTCACACGCGTCTACGGCTCCACCCCCGCCGACGTCGGCCGCCACAAAGTCGACGTCCTTGCTGATCACCTCCAGCGCATCACCGACGACATGGACGTCACCCGGGTCGTGGGCACCGTGAGCCACCAACACGTCGCACGCCAGATCGTCGGAGCCGATATCGTGTTCGGCTGCACCGACGACGACGCCGGCCGCATGAGACTCTCCCGCTTCTCCTACGGCTACCTGACACCAGTGATCGACTGCGGCATCCAAATCAGCGCCACCACAGGCGGCGCGATACAAGACATCATCGGCCGCGTCACCGTCATGCACCCCGGATCGGCCTGCCTGATCTGCCGCGGACGCGTATCCCTTGAAATCGCGGCAGCCCAGGAACGATCCCTTGAGGAACAGACCAGGCTGGCAAAAGAAGGCTACGCGCCAGCACTCCCCGGCATCGAACCGGCAGTTATCGCATACACCACGGCCACCGCCGCCGCAGCCGTCGGCGAACTCCTCGAGCGGCTCGTCGCCTACGGACCGACCCCGCCGCCCAGCGAAGTCCTGCTACGCATCCACGACCGCAGACTCTCCGACAACCACCAGGACCCCACCCCGGGGCACTACTGCGCCACCGAGAACCTCACCTCGTTCGGTGACACCGACCGCTATTGGGGGCTGAATTGGCTCTCCTGAAGCTGCTGTCGTGGACGGCGTGGCCCTGGCACCGAAAGTGGGCCGTAACTGCGACCGTGGCCAGCGTCCACGACGTCCCTGACCGCATCCGGCGCAAGCAAGCTGTGCTGGTGGGCTCCAGCATGTATCGCAAGTGGCTGATCTTCGACTGCCCCTGCAGGGAGCGCCATCGTGTCATGATCAACTTGGACTCCGGCAACCGACCGGCATGGACCGTTCTCACACTCTCGCCGCTGACCCTTGCCCCCAGCGTCGACGAGGTACGAGGCACCACACGCTGCCACTATTTCATCAGGAACGGGCGCATTCAGTGGACCTGAAGTGTCCCCGGGCCTCGTCTCTAGCCCATGAGGTGATTGTTCGGCGCGGGCTATCGCCGGTTCCGACGGGGTTCGGGTCGGTGGGGCGTGGGCGACGGAGGTGGGACACAGCCTTCCGGGCACAAGCCGTCGTACGACTCTCTGGGTCCCGCCAACAAGCCTATTCGAATGCACGGATGACGGCGTCGAGGATGGCCCGTACGCCCGTCCAGTCCTGGGTATCGATGAGTGAGGGGTCATCTTGGGCCTGGACGAGTTTCGCCGCGTAAGAATTTTGCACGGTTTTTTTCTCCGTGACCTCCCCCTGGTATTGCTGCATTGCCTTGCTGTAGCTGCGCCATTGAACGGGGCGTAGGTTCCCGTCGGGTTGGCACAGGACGTCTCTGCCGAGGTAGAGCTCGATCGATCCGGCAAGTCCATTGACATCTGCCCGGGTGGGACTACCTGCGGGTGTGTCAGTAGTCGGGGGGCCCAGGGTGGGGTAGTCGGAAGCCAGGTCGAGCCTTGGGTACTGCATGATTTTGATGTTGCGTGGAAGCGAATCACGGGCCAGCGGGCGCAGGGCCTCCGATGCGGCAGTGTCGTTGTCGAACAGGGCCACGATCGGATTGGCTATGCCGGCCGCTGCGAACGCGCGCACCATCGTCACCAGGGTGCCTGCGCCGCCCTGAGGGCGGGAGCCGTAGTCCATGAATCGCACCAGGTCTGTCAGCTGTGGATAGAGTAGTTCCAGTGCGGGCTCCAACATGGTGACATCCGTACTGCCCTCGGTGAGGACAACCAACGGAGCGTTTGCCGCCGCCATGCTGTGTAGGTTCGCCCGCGCCAGCGAGCACAACTGGAGCAGCTCCGAATCGGGATCACCCTCGGACTCGTGGACGCACACCTCTACTTCCGCATCCGGCAGTGCCAGGAGCGCGGCTCGCAGTGCTAGCGGCGGGTAGGCGTAGCGCAGTTGCCTCATAAGCCATGCTGGTCCGCCGAATTCGAAGGGATGTGACTCCGCGGACAGATGTGCCTTCTCCAAGCCCCGCACCCAGTCAGTGGCTGAGTACCCCTTCAGGAACTCCCGCTCTGCCTCCTCCTGGGGGGTGCGTTTTACCGTCCGGGAAAGTGGAAATGAGTGCGAGCCGGCCTCGGCCAGGAGCTCGTTGAGGTGGTCCAACGCCATCTCACGAGTGAAGCCGAGAAGCCCCAATCGTTGAGCGATCTGGCGCCCCGGACCGCGCAACGTGTAGACGAGGAGTTCTGCGGAGCCTGTGCCTGGACCATAGACGTCCTGAACGTTTATCTCGTCGCAGCAGAGCATCTCGTCACGAAAGGCTGCTACCAACGGATCGTCCAAACCGTCCCGTAGGCGAGATATCTGGTGATCCCCGACCCACAAACCCTCACGTCTGTCCATACTGATGTCTAACCTTCCGGTGGTGGGGTCGTGGCCATCCTGCAGCGTGCGTTCAGGCTCATGTCCAGTCGAGTCCGAGGCCGGCGAGTGCGGCGAGTTTGTCGGCGGTGAGCTTGGCCCGGCGGGTCTTGCTGTTGGACAGGAACACTCCGAGCTTCACCTCTGTCCCGTCCGGCAACACCTCTACATGGCTCCTGGGGACGGTCACCGAGCCCGTGCGGGCCTTGTACTGCGCGAGGGCCGCAACACCCTTCTCGAAGGCGCTCACGGCTGCCGCGGGCGCCTTCGCGGGGGCTTCCGGCTCCGGGGCCAGCGTGGTGATACCGAGCCGTTCCAGACGTTCGCGCTGTCCGTCCGTGAGGTCTGCCCAGGCCGCGGGTTTCCGTTGCTTGGCGAGCCATTTGCCGAGGTCCATGCCGTGGACGGTGACGCCGGGCAGGACTTCGGTCTGACCGGCCTGGTCGTCTTCGTCGGCGAGGAGTCCGTGCAGTGCAGCGTAGTGGCGTTGCCAGTCCGCCGGCCATGCCGGGTTCCAGTCCGGGTCGACTGCCAGGAGCGCCGCCTCCCATTCCGGATGCCCGGCCAGGGCGTCGGGGCGCCGCAGGTTGGACAGCCACTGGCCCACCGGGCGGTCCAGCGCGGTGGCGGAGCGGGGCGCGCACAGGGTCCAGTGCTGCTCGTAGTACGCCTTGGCGGCTTCCAGGTTCTCCTGGAAGCGTTCATCGGCCGGCGACCAGACCATGCCCAGCTGTTCCAGCCGCCTCGCGCGCAAGCCGCTCATCTGCCCGGCCCCGTAGGCCCGTCGCTGCTCTGCCACCCATTGCCCGAGGGGTGTTGCGCCTTCTCGGTGTCCGTAGGGGACCCTCGCGTGCCCGACTCGTTCGGCGTATTCCTTCAGCTTCGCCCAGCCGCGCGCCCAGTCCTGGCGTTCGGTGTCGATCACGTTGAAGCTGACCCAGTCGGCGACCATGACCGGATTCCTGGGAGCCGCGAAACGGAGCAGGAGACGGGATTCTTCTTCGCCTTCCTCGGGCGGTGGCCCGATGTACTCGGAGGGTTGCGCGACGTCCTTCTGCGGCTCCTGAGGAATCGCCAGCAACTCGATGGCTTCTTCATCGTGAGCCCGGAGCCCCTCCAAAACTTTCACCAACGGCTTATATGATCCCGAGGTGAACATGTCTTCCGGATTTTCTCCCGGCTGGAGGAATACCGGCACGATCAGAGAAGCCAGTTTGCCCTGTCCCGGCTTTTGGCGAAGTGCCCGGCCGATGGCCTGGACGATGTCGTGCGGCGCCCCCTTGGGGTCCAACAGGGCGACACTGTCCACGCTTCTGATGTCGACGCCCTCCCCGAGGACCCGGCAGTTCGAGAGCACAGCCCGCCGCACCGTGGACCCGAACGATCCCAGGACCTCCCGCCGGTGCTGGGGGTCGTGCTCACCGCACAGCCAGTCCGCCCATACCCGCGCCGGGTACGTCTCGGGCTGGCCGGCGTGCAGCTTGGCGGCCACCGCCTCCAGGCCCTCCGCGTACGCCTGTGCCTCTATCGTCCGGTGGTGGAAGGTGATGCACGTCTGCAATCGATGCTGCGCCATGGTGTGCAGGAGTGCGGCCTGCAGGGCGCCGAGCCGCTGCCCGCGGACCTCCTCCGAACCTCGCTCCTCACCCATCAGCCGCTCTGACGTGACGACCGGGTCCTGCAGCTCCAGGACGATGATCTGATACCGCGCCAGAAGCCCTCGCGAGACGGCCGATGCGAGGGACAGCTTGTACAGCACCGGACCGAACACGGCCTCGTCATCCATCGAGGCCGCCATCTCCCTCGGCAGCGCCTCGCGCACCCCCTCCGCGACCTCCCAGCCCGGCCGTTCCTGCCAGATCCGCGGAGTGGCCGTCAGGTACAACCGGCGGCGCGCCGGGACGACGCTCTGGACATGGATGTCCGCCCACGCCTTACCCATCGAGCCGGAAGTTCTGTGCGCCTCATCGACCACCGCGAGGTCAACGGGGGTGAGTTGCTGGCCGTAAGCGCCCTCGAACGCCTCCGCCAGGACACCCAGGCTGGCGTACGTCCCGAACATGACCACGGGCCCCGTACCGTGCCACAGAGCCAGCTGCACCGGGTTCGTGGTGGAGCGCACCCGCAGATTCCACAGCTCCGGATCGTCGGTGAGGCTGCACACGGCGACGGCCGGCCCCGTGTGCCCTGCCTCGCGCCACGCTCGCACGGTCTGCGTCAGGAGATCCAGCGTCGGCACCAGAACGAGAATGCGCCCCTTGGGTGCAACCCGCTTCGCCGCCGCTGCCGCAATGATGGTTTTCCCCGTCCCGCACGCAGCGTGCACCTGCCCGCGCAGACCATTAACGGGAATGCCGCCCGACGGGATGTCGAGACCGCGCACAATGGCGGCAACAGCCTCGATCTGGTGGGCACGCAGTTTCACGGCCATTCCCGTGTTCTCCTTTTCGCGGAATGTGGAGCGTAATATGAAATCAAACTCCGGCGCGGCTAGGATGGCCGGTGGATGTGATGTCTTGTCCCAGACTCTACACAGCAATGCCGAGCGATGCATCACTTGCACATCATGCTCCCACATCAGGGTGGTGCACGACCGAATCTCGCTCCAACATGGCAGATTTCAGTGTACGCTGACGAGATGTCAGTGAACGGGAGCAGCCGGTTTCGAGGGTAGTGAAGGGGTTTGGGTGGAGCGCAGCGGAGCCCGTCACTGCGGTGAGGCCAGCACCAGGCAGGACTGACGACCCGTCATCTCTGCTATAGAGGTAGTACCTGAGATTTCCAGACGTTACACAGGCCCGCACGCGATGCACCTCCCCTTGTAGCCAGCCAAGGCGACCGCGCTTGCGCGGGTGCCCATAATTCGCGCTTGCGCGAATTGGCCCCTGCTTTCAGAATTCCGCTTGCGGAATTCATTTCCGCGCTTGCGCGGGAATTCCGAATTGCGCTTGCGGAATTCGCGCACTATGCAGCGCGTCAGCGCTGCATATCCCCCTCCGCGACCTCGAAACGGCCCCGCGCGAGCGGGAGTTCGTCGCACCGCGCACCCCGGACGAGGAGACGCTGGCCGGCATCTGGGCGGAGGTACTG
>NZ_JBHXTO010000071.1:0-33579 GCF_042677425.1 Streptomyces sp. NPDC127119
GCGCAGCCCCGCTCTTTAGGGGCGCGGGGAACTGCGCGGCCGGCCCCCACCGGGGCCGCACAAACCCACGAACCCCCGGCCGCCAGGCCCAAGACCCTTGCCCTGCTGGAGCACCCAGCAAGGCAAGGGCCTACCTCAGGCTGCGTACATCCAGATGTCGCAGGACCCGGTCCACGACCTCCGGATTCGCCCCCGCCTCACTACGCGCGGCCAACACCTCGTGCCGGGCCGCGGACAGCATCTCCCCCTGAACCCGCCGCACCAGCTTGATCCGCCGAGCCCGCTGCTCATGCGCCTCCCGCCGTTCGTCCTCCCCCAGGTCCGGACTGATCCGGTACCCGATGTCGAACGCCCGCCGCAGCAACTGCTCGGTCAGCTCGTCGGACAGATCCTCCGTCTCCTCCAGCTCCCGCAACCGCTGCTTCGCGGCCTTGGCCGCCCGCACGGCAAGCGCCTTCTCGAACTCCTTCTCGCTGTCCGTGTCGGCCTGCACGCCCAGCTTCCGCACCAGCCACGGCAGACTCAGCCCCTGCACCACGAGCGTCACCATGATCACCCCGAACGCGATGAAGATCATCTCGTCCCGGTTGGGGAACGGCTCCCCGGTCTCCGTCTCCAGCGGAATGGCCAGCGCCAGCGCGACGGACGCCACCCCGCGCATCCCGGCCCACCACATGACGACGGTCTCCCGCGAGCTCGTCGGGATGTCCTCGTCGAGATCCCGCTTCGCGTGCAACCGTTTGGTCAGCCACGTGGCCGGCAGCAGCCACAGCAGCCGTACGAAGACGACGACCCCCACGATCGCGGCGGCCCAGCCGAGCATCTCCCCCCAGCGTCCCGACGCCGTGCGGATCGCGTTGTGCAGTTCCAGTCCGATGAGCCCGAAGGCCACCCCGGTGACCAGCGTGTCGACGATGTTCCAGAAGGTGTGCCCGGCCAGCCGCGTCATGACGTCGTCGGCGTTGTTCGCGTACTCGGCCAGGAACAACGCCGTGGTCAGCACCGCCAGCACCCCGGACCCGTGCAGTTCCTCGGCCAGCACGTAGGACGCGTACGGCACGAGCAGGGTCAGGCTGATCTGCAGCGTCGGGTCCCCGAGCGAGTCCATCAGCCGGTTCGTGGCCCAGCCGAGCCCGAGCCCCACGGCGACCGCGACGACGGCGGACAGCAGGAAGTCGAGGGCTGCGCCCTGTACCGAGAAGGAGCCGCTGATCGCGGCGGCGATGGCGACGTGGTAGAGCACGATGGCCGTCACGTCGTTGAACAGCCCCTCGCCCTCCAGGATCGACACCAGGCGGCGCGGCAGTCCGAGCTGTCCCGCGACGGCGGTCGCGGCGACCGGGTCGGGCGGCGCCACCAGCGCGCCGAGCGCGACGGCGGCGGCGATGGGCAGGCCGGGCACGATCGAGTGGGCGACCGCGGCGACCACGGCCGTGGTGACGAAGACCAGAGCCACGGCGAGCAGGAAGATCGGCCGTTTGTTGGCGGTGAACTGCCGCCAGGAGGTACGCCGTACGGCGGCGTAGAGCAGCGGCGGAAGCAGCGCGGGCAGGATCAGGTCGGGCGGGATGTCCACGTTCGGTACGAAGTCGAGGACGGCCAGCACGATCCCGAGGAGGGTCATCAGCACCGGCGAGGGAAGCCCGAAGCGGTCCCCCAGCGGAACGCTGACGACGGCCCCGAGCAACAGCACGAACAACAGGGCCAACTGGTCCACGTTCAGGGCTCCAGGGATCTAGACGGTCAAAACAGGCCAGACCCCAAGCGTGCCACCGCAATCACTTTCCACACGCAGACGCACCAGGCCACCGCATCACGAGCGCCCGTCAGGAGCGCCTGAAGGGCGCCCTTCAGGGGCGCGGGGAACTGCGCGATCGGCCCCCACCGGACCCGCACCCGAAGACCACCCCAAGCCCCCCGGAGCAACCCGAACCCCTAAAGCGCACGCCGCATCGCCCGATGCGCGATCCCGGCGTCGGGAAACTCGGGCCCATAGGCCACGTACCCCAACCGCTCGTAAAACCCCAGCGCATGCGTCTGCGCGTGCAGATCCACCGCCACGAGCCCACGCGCGCGTGCCGCATCCTCGATGCCCCGCACGAGCGCCACCCCCACGCCCAGCCCCCGCGCGGCCTTCACGACGGCGAGCCGCCCCAGCGCGCCGACGCCGGGCTCCCCACCGGTCCGCCCGGCCGCCGCCTCCCCGTGCAGCAGCCGCCCCGCGCCGAGCGGGAGCCCGTCCTCGCCCACGGCGAGCACGTGCACGGCGACGGCGTCGTACGCGTCGTACTCCAGGTCCTCGGGGACCTCCTGCTCGACGACGAAGACCTCCTTGCGCACCGCGAAGCAGGCCTCACGGTCGGCGGGATCCTCGGCGACCCGCACCACGCAGGGCGACGGGCTCGGCGACGGGCTCATGCGTTGCTTTCCTCCCGCACACGGTCCAGCGCCTGCTGCAGGTCGTCGGCGTAGCCGGCCTCGAACTCGACCCACTGCCCGTCCCCGGGGTGCTCGAAGCCGAGCCGTACCGCCTGCAGCCACTGCCGGGTGAGCCCGAGCCGCTTGGAGAGCGTCGGGTCGGCGCCGTACGTGAGGTCGCCGACGCAGGGGTGCCGGTGGGCGGACATGTGGACGCGGATCTGGTGCGTGCGCCCGGTCTCCAGCTTGATGTCGAGCAGCGAGGCCGCGCGGAACGCCTCGATCAGGTCGTAGTGCGTCACGGAGGGCTTGCCCTCGGCGGTGACGGCCCACTTGTAGTCGTGGTTCGGGTGCCGGCCGATGGGCGCGTCGATCGTGCCGCTGGTCGGGTCGGGGTGGCCCTGGACGAGCGCGTGGTACCGCTTGTCGACCGTGCGCTCCTTGAACTGGCGCTTCAGCGACGTGTACGCGTACTCCGACTTGGCCACCACCATCAGGCCCGAGGTGCCCACGTCGAGGCGGTGCACGATGCCCTGGCGCTCGGCGGCACCCGAGGTCGAGATCCGGTACCCGGCGGCGGCGAGGCCGCCGATCACGGTCGGGCCCGACCAGCCGGGGCTGGGGTGCGCGGCGACACCGACCGGCTTGACGATCACGACCACGTCGTCGTCGTCGTGCACGATCTCCATGCCCTCGACGGGTTCGGCGACGATCTGCACGGGCGGGGCGGCCTGCGGCATCTCGACTTCCATCCAGGCGCCGCCGTGCACCCTCTCGGACTTCCCGACCACCGAGCCGTCGACCGTGACCTTCCCCGCCGCGGCGAGCTCGGCGGCCTTCGTACGGGAGAAGCCGAACATGCGGGAGATGGCGGCGTCGACACGCTCGCCCTCCAGGCCGTCGGGCACGGGCAGGGTACGGATATCGGGAACGGTACTCACCCGTCGAGTATGCCGGACGGGTGAGACACCGGCTCACGGCAGCCCGCGCGCCCGGCCCCCGCGGGCCCTACCGCGGCCTGCTCAGTCCTTGTGGACGGTGCCGTCCGGGTCCAGGCCCCGGAAGGACAGCAGCACGATCAGGATGCCGCCGCAGACGATCGCGGAGTCGGCGAGGTTGAAGACCGCGAAGTGCTTGGGTGCGATGAAGTCGACGACCGCGCCCTCCAGGATGCCGGGCGCGCGGAAGATCCGGTCGGTGAGGTTGCCGAGCGCGCCGCCGAGGAGCAGGCCGAGCGCGATCGCCCAGGGCAGGCTGTAGAGCTTGCGGGCGAGCCGGGCGATCACCACGATCACGGCGGCGGCGATCACCGTGAAGATGATCGTGAAGGCCTCGCCGAAGCCGAAGGCCGCGCCGGCGTTGCGGATCGCCTCGAACTTCAGCCAGTCCCCGACGATCTCGATCGGCTCGTGGTGCTCCAGCTTCGCGACCACGATCAGCTTGCTGATCAGGTCCAGCGCGTACGCCAGGGCGGCGACGGTGAAGAGCACGGCGATCCGGCGCCTGCCCCGGGGCGCCACGGCCTCGTCCGAGGTCGCACCGCCGTCGGACTGCTCCGGCTCGGCTTCCGCCGCGCCCGGGGTTTCCGGCGTATCCGGCGTATCCGGCGTATCCGGCGTACCGATGATGCGCTCCGCCTCTGCCACGTGAGTAAGTCCCTCAACCTAGGTGCCTGACTGAGCACGAGGGTACGGCACGGTCCGCCGCGGCCAGGTGCCCAGGAGGCACACCGGGCGGATCGGTGCGCGATCAGCGGGACGTCAGTAGCGGCGCTCCTGCTTCTGCTTGCACTCGACGCACAGCGTGGCCCGCGGGAAGGCCTGCATCCGGGCCTTCCCAATGGCGTTGCCGCAGTTCTCGCAGAGCCCGTACGTACCCGCGTCCAGGCGCTCCAGGGCGCGCTCGGTCTGCTCCAGCATCTCCCGCGCGTTGGCCGCGAGGGCCATCTCGCTCTCGCGCGTGATGTTCTTGGTGCCGGTGTCCGCCTGGTCGTCGCCCGCGCCGTCCCCGGAGTCGCGCATCAGCCCCGCCAGGGACTCCTCGGAGTGCGTGATCTCGGCCCGCAGCCGCAGGGCCTCGGAGAGCAGCTCGTCGCGCGCCTCCGTGGCCTCCTCCGGCGTCCAGGGGTCCTCGCCGGGGCGTACCGCGAGCTCGCCGGGCTCCGCCGCGGCCACCCGTGCCTTGGGAACCGCGGTGGGCTTGTCCGCCGCCGCGGCCGTGCCAGAGGTCTTCTTCGCAACCACCGTCGTGGCTCCCGTCGTCTCGGCGGCCTGTGCCGCTGCTCCGTCGGCCGCGGAAGCGACCGTCTTCGTGGCCGTGCGTGTGCCCTTCGCGGCGGCCGCCTTGCGGGGCGCCCGCTTCACCGGCTCGGCGGACTTCCCGGCCGTCTTCTTGGCGGGCGCCGCCCCGCCGGCGGCCTTCTCCGCGGAAGCCGCCGTCTCCTCGGAGACCGCGGCCCTGGCGGAAGCCGTCTTGGCCGAAGCCGTCTTGGCGGCGACCGTCTTCCCGGCAGCGGCCTTCTTGGCAGCCGTTTTCTTTGTGGCCGCCTTCTTGGCAGCCGCCTTCGTAGCGACCGTTTTCGTACGAGGCTTCTTCGTAGAGGCCGGTTTCGTGGAGGCCGTCCCCGTGGAAGCCGTCTCCGTGGAGGCCGTGCCCTCGCTCGCCTCCGCGCTCGTCCCGGAGGCGGCCCTGCTCGCACCGGCGGTCTTCCCGGTGGCGCTCTTTCTGCCGCTGACATCCTCGGCAGCCGCCCCGGAGTCACCGGCCGCCCCCATGGATCTGCCGGACGCCGACTGCTGTACGGCGGTCTTCTTCGCCACCATGGCCGCGGCCCCTTCACATTTTGTGACCTTGCACGCGAATCGTGCTGGGACGATAAATCGACTTGAGTCCCGCGGCAACGGGGCACGCCGCCCGATCCGCCCGCCCCGCGCGTACCGCGCGGCGAGTCTGCAAGCGTTGTGCCCAGCTCCCCGCCGGGTAATCCGCCGCGTCGGCCGTCCCGGGACGCGAACTCCGGCGCGTCGGCATTCGGGTCAGTGCCCACCGCTTCCAGGCGTCGGCGCCCCTCCCCCGCGGGCCCCGTAAAACCGGTCGGCCGCTGTCGGCCCGGCGCCGTACACTGGCCGGAGCGAGAAGCATGGATGGGGACGAGTAGCGGCGTAAGCGGCCAGGAGCGACCCGGGGACGGTGTGAGCCCGGGGGCGAGCGCGACGCGAAGATCACCCCGGAGCCGCCGGAAGAAAGCCGCAGCGAGCCCGCAGCGGCCGGTAGAACCGGTATCGCGACCCCAATGAGGGGGCCCACCGGCGTGCGGAAAGCGGCGGAGGGCCAAGGAGGGTGGTACCGCGGGAGCGCGCCGCACACGGCGCAGGTGACAGCCCAGCTCTCGTCCCTCCGGACGGAAGGCAGAAGTCCGCCGGAGGAAGTTCGTTGGATACGCAGCCGAGTACACAGCCGCAGTACCGCCAGGTACCGGCCCAGATCGACCTGCCCGCTCTTGAGCACGCCGTGCTCGACTTCTGGAGCGAGCAGAAGATCTTCGCCAAGACCCTGGAGCAGTCCGAGGGCCGCCCCGAGTGGGTGTTCTACGAAGGCCCGCCCACGGCCAACGGCATGCCGGGCGCCCACCACATCGAGGCCCGCGTCTTCAAGGACGTCTTCCCGCGCTTCCGCACCATGCGCGGCTACCACGTGGGCCGCAAGGCCGGCTGGGACTGCCACGGCCTCCCGGTGGAGCTGGCGGTCGAGAAGGAGCTGGGCTTCAACGGCAAGAAGGACATCGAGGCGTACGGCATCGCCGAGTTCAACGCCAAGTGCCGTGAGTCCGTGACCCGCCACACCGACGCGTTCGAAGAGCTCACGACCCGCATGGGCTACTGGGCCGACCTGAACGACCCGTACCGGACGATGGACCCGGAGTACATCGAATCCGTCTGGTGGTCGCTCAAGGAGATCTTCAACAAGGGCCTGCTGACCCAGGACCACCGCGTCGCGCCCTGGTGCCCGCGCTGCGGCACGGGCCTGTCCGACCACGAGCTGGCGCAGGGCTACGAGACGGTCGTCGACCCCTCGGTGTTCGTCCGTTTCCCGCTCACCTCCGGTCCGCTCGCGGGCGAGGCCGCGCTCCTGGTGTGGACGACGACCCCGTGGACCCTGGTGTCCAACACGGCGGTCGCCGCGCACCCCGACGTGACGTACGTGGTCGTGACGGACGGCCGGGAGAAGCTCGTCGTCGCCGAGCCGCTCGTCGGGAAGTCCCTCGGTGAGGGCTGGGAGACCACCGGCCTGTCCTTCACGGGCGCCGAGATGGAGCGCTGGACGTACCAACGCCCCTTCGAGCTCGTCGAGTTCCCGAAGGACGAGCCCGCCCACTACGTGGTCAACGCGGAGTACGTGACCACCGAGGACGGTACGGGTCTCGTCCACCAGTCCCCCGCCTTCGGTGAGGACGACCTCAAGGTGTGCCGCGAGTACGGGCTGCCGGTCGTGAACCCCGTGCGCCCCGACGGCACCTTCGAGGAGGACGTCCCCCTCGTGGGCGGTGTCTTCTTCAAGAAGGCCGACGAACAGCTCACCGAGGACCTCCAGAACCGCGGTCTGCTCTTCAAGCACATCCCGTACGAGCACAGCTACCCGCACTGCTGGCGCTGCCACACCGCGCTCCTCTACTACGCGCAGCCGTCCTGGTACATCCGCACCACGGCGGTCAAGGACCGGCTCCTCCAGGAGAACGAGAAGACCAACTGGTTCCCGGACTCGGTCAAGAACGGCCGCTACGGGGACTGGCTGAACAACAACATCGACTGGGCGCTGTCCCGCAACCGCTACTGGGGCACCCCGCTGCCGATCTGGCGCTGCGAGGACGACCACCTCACCGTCGTCGGCTCCCGCGCGGAGCTCACCGAGCTGACGGGCAGCGACCAGTCGGAGCTGGACCCGCACCGCCCGTTCATCGACGAGGTCACCTTCGTCTGCCCCCAGGACGGCTGCGGGCAGACGGCCACGCGCGTGCCGGAGGTCATCGACGCCTGGTACGACTCGGGTTCGATGCCGTTCGCGCAGTGGGGCTACCCGTACAAGAACAAGGAGCTCTTCGAGAGCCGCTACCCGGCGCAGTTCATCTCGGAGGCCATCGACCAGACCCGCGGCTGGTTCTACACGCTGATGGCCGTCGGCACGCTGGTCTTCGACAAGTCGTCGTACGAGAACGTGGTCTGTCTCGGCCACATCCTCGCCGAGGACGGCCGCAAGATGTCCAAGCACCTGGGGAACATCCTGCAGCCGATCCCGCTGATGGACCAGCACGGCGCGGACGCCGTGCGCTGGTTCATGGCGGCCGGCGGCTCCCCCTGGGCGGCCCGCCGCGTCGGCCACGGCACCATCCAGGAGGTCGTCCGCAAGACGCTCCTCACGTACTGGAACACGGTCGCCTTCCAGGCGCTGTACGCGCGCACCGCGGGCTGGGCGCCCAGCGCGGCCGACCCGGCCCCGGCGGACCGCCCGGTCCTCGACCGCTGGCTGCTGTCCGAACTCCACGCGCTCACCGACCAGGTGACGCAGGCTCTGGAGTCGTACGACACCCAGCGCGCCGGCAAGCTGCTCTCGGCCTTCGTCGACGACCTGTCGAACTGGTACGTACGCCGGTCCCGTCGCCGTTTCTGGCAGGGCGACAAGGCGGCGCTGCGCACCCTCCACGAGGTCGTCGAGACGGTCACGCGGTTGATGGCCCCGCTGACCCCGTTCATCACCGAGCGGGTCTGGCAGGACCTCGTGGTGCCGGTGTCCGCCGACGCCCCGGAGTCCGTGCACCTGTCGACCTGGCCGGAGGCGGACCTGTCCGTCATCGACCCGGAGCTGTCGAAGCAGATGGTGCTCGTACGCCGTCTCGTGGAGCTGGGCCGTGCCACGCGCGCGGAGTCGGGTGTCAAGACCCGCCAGCCGCTGTCCCGCGCGCTGGTGGCGGCGACCGGTTTCGGCTCCCTCGACCGTGAGCTGCACGCGCAGATCACCGAGGAGCTGAACGTGAGCTCCCTCGCGTCGCTGTCCGAGGTGGGCGGCTCGCTGGTCGACACGACGGCGAAGGCGAACTTCCGCGCGCTCGGCAAGCGGTTCGGCAAGGGCGTCCAGGCGGTGGCGAAGGCCGTCGCCGAGGCCGACGCGGCGGCGCTGTCCCTGGCCCTGCGCGAGGGCACGGCGTCGGTGGAGGTCGACGGCGAGACCGTCACGCTCGCCCCGGACGAGGTCATCATCACAGAGACCCCTCGCGAGGGCTGGTCCGTCGCCTCGGACTCCGGGGCCACGGTCGCACTCGACCTGGAGCTGACGGAGGAGCTGCGGCAGGCGGGTCTGGCCCGGGACGCCATCCGGCTGATCCAGGAGGCCCGCAAGAACAGCGGCCTCGACGTGGCCGACCGGATCGCCCTGCGGTGGACGTCCACGGACCCGAAGGTCATCGCGGCGCTCACCGAGCACGCCACCCTGATCTCGGACGAGGTCCTGGCCACGGACTTCGCCCAGTCCGAGCCGGACGACACATACGGCCCACCGTTCACGGACGAGCCCCTGTCCCTGACATTCCACCTCCGCAAGGCATAACCCCGCCCCCGCCGCCCTGCGGGCATGCGTGCCGCTAGGGGCGATGGGGGTCCCCCCGGTCGAGCGAAGCCGAGACTGGGGGAGGGTGGGCGCAGCGGCACCTGCAAGCGCAGGCCGCCAACAACGCCGTAACCCGAGCCCCAGCTCCGCGCACCAACGAGGCCCCGGCCCACCAGAAACCTGGTGGCCCGGGGCCTTTGCCGTCACCCCCCGCCGTCACCCGCCGCAGAGGCAACAAAAGGGCGGAGCCCCCGGAAAACCGGGGGCTCCGCCCTGAACGCTGCCGACGCCTAAGGCGTACGGGAGGCCGTCAGTTGTCGTCCTCGTCGATCAGAAAGCCACGCATCGGCGAAGGCGCCTGCTGCATGGGCGAAGGCCCCTGCGGCCGAACCGGCGCCATCGGCTGGGTCATGGCCGGCGACATCTGCTGCTGGCCGCCGTAGGACTGCGCACCGGGACCGGGGCCGCCCATCGGGTTGCCACCGTAGGACGGCGCGCTCGCCCCGGCCGGAGCCATGGACGGGCTCGGCGACGACGGAAGCGAGGCGGTCGCCGGCGTACGCGGCGGAGCCAGCGAGTCGTCGGCCTGGGTCTCCAGCTGACGCAGCTGCGACTCCAGGTAGGACTTCAGACGCGTACGGTACTCGCGCTCGAAGCCTCGCAGGTCCTCGACCTTGCGCTCCAGCGTGGCGCGGGCGGACTCCAGGGAGCCCATCGCGACGCGGTGCTTCTCCTGCGCGTCCCGCTCCAGGGCGTCGGCCTTGGCACGGGCGTCGCGCTCCAGACCCTCGGCGCGGCTGCGGGCCTCGCCGACGATCTTGTTGGCCTCGGAACGGGCCTCGGCGATCGCCTGGTCGGCGGTCTGCTGGGCCAGCGAGAGCACACGGGCGGCGCTGTCGCCACCGGGGCCCTGACCGGGCTGTCCCATCTGCGGGCCGTGCCCGCCCATCGGACCACCCATGGGACCGCCCATCGGGCCGCCCATCTGCTGGGGCATCTGCTGCTGCATCTGTCCCTGCATGGGGCCGGGACCCTGTCCCATACCGCCCTGGCCCATCGGGCCCTGACCCATGCCGCCCTGGCCCATCGGACCCTGGCCCATCTGGCCGGGACCCATCTGGCCGGGACCCTGCTGGCCACCCTGGGCGCTGGGGCCCGCGGGAAGCTGCGGGGCACCGCTCGGCAGCTGCGGCGGGCCGCCCATGGGGCCGCCCATCTGCTGCTGCGGCGGACCCGATATGCCGGCGGGCACGGGAGCGCCGGGACCGCCGCGCATGCCCTGTGGCGGGCCCTGCTGTTGCTGGGGATCCTGCTGTTCGGGAGGCTTGCGCATGCCCTGTTGCTGGTTCTGCGCGGCGGCGCGTGTGGCGGCGGCCAGCTTGGCGCGCAGGTCTTCGTTCTCGCGGAGCAGGCGGGTCAGTTCGGCTTCGACCTCATCGAGGAAGGCATCGACCTCGTCCTCGTCATAGCCTTCTCGGAGGCGGACGGTCGTGAACTGCTTGTTCCGCACGTCCTCGGGGGTCAACGGCATCTCTTCACCTCAACGTAGTCGTCGGCATCGTCGGCGTTCGGCAAGACCGTATCGTTCACAGCCGGCTCACAACGGAGATCAGGATGTAGACGATGATCATCAGTACGAAGAAGGACAGGTCGAGCGCCACGCCCCCGAGACGTAGCGGCGGAATGAACCGCCGCAGAAGCTTGAGCGGTGGATCAGTGACAGTGTAGGTCGCCTCAAGAACGACCACCATCGCCTTGCCGGGTTGCCATGAGCGGGCGAACTGGAACACGTAGTCCATGACCAACCGGAAGATCAGCACGATGAGGAAACACATCAGCACGACGTAGAGAACCTGCCCGACCACGCTCATGATTCCGTGCGTCCCTCTCCCCTGTTTCCCTGCTGTTCCGGTCCTGCGTCTCAGCTCTGGTTGAAGAACCCGCCCTCTGCGATGCGAGCCTTGTCCTCCGCCGTGACATCGACGTTAGCAGGCGACAACAGGAACACCTTCTGCGTCACCCGCTCGATGCTCCCGTGGAGACCGAACACCAAACCGGCCGCAAAGTCGACAAGTCGCTTGGCGTCCGTGTCGTCCATCTCGGTCAGATTCATGATCACCGGGGTGCCCTCACGGAAGTGTTCCCCGATGGTACGGGCCTCGTTGTAGGTCCGGGGGTGCAGCGTGGTGATCCTGTACGGCTCTCGTTCCGACACGACCTTGGGCATGATCACCGGTGCGTTCTTCTCCAGGCTTTGACGTTCTTGTGTGATGGACGCCACGGGGGCGATGCGGGCCGGGCGGCCGGATTCCGCGCCCAGCGAAGCGGAATGGGGCACGGGCTCGCGCTGCACCGGTGGATGCACCACTCGTACCGGTTCGTCCCTTTGTGACTGGTGTGCCTGGTGCGACTGATGCGACGGCTCATGCCGTCGGCGGTCCCGCTCGGGCTCCGGGTCAAGCTCGGGCTCGAAGTCGTCATCGGGGTCGAAGCCCCTGCCGTCGTACCCATCGTCCTCCACGAGGCCGAGGTAGACCGCCATCTTGCGCATCGCGCCGGCCATGCTCTGAGTCCTCCGCTCTGTGGTGGATCGGCTGACTGTTGCCAAGTGCCCGCGATCCACGAGGTCGTCTGCCCGCCAGCGGCGGTAATGACCATATTTTCTGCTGTGGTCCGACTTCTTGGCGACGTTACCCGAGCCTGGGGCGGACGCCGAGTACCGCGGTGCCGACGCGTACATGTGTCGCTCCGGCCGTCACCGCGTGTTCGAGGTCCGCACTCATCCCTGCCGAGACCATGTTGGCAGCCGGATGAGCGCGGCGCAGGTCAGTCGACAAATCCATCAGGCGCTCGAACGCCGCCTGTTCACGCCCCGCGTACGGGCCGGTGAGCGGAGCGACGGTCATCAGTCCGTCGAGCCTCAGACCCGGCGCCCGGGCGACGAGTTCGCCCAACTCCTCGACGCCTTCGGCCGATACACCACCGCGCTCCCCCAGTCCACCCTTTCCCGCTGCGGACTGCTCCGCGTCGAGCGCAACCTGGATGAGGCAGCCCACCTCGCGCTCGGTCCGCACCGCTTCCTTGGACAGGGCGGTGACGAGCCTGGCCCGGTCGACCGACTGCACGACGTCGGCGTAACCGACCACGGAACGCACCTTGTTGGTCTGCAGCTGGCCCACGAAGTGCCAGGACAGGGGCAGCCCGGAACAGGCCGCGGCCTTGGGCGCGGCGTCCTGGTCCCGGTTCTCGGCGACGTGCCGCACACCGAGTTCCGACAGGATCCGCACATCGTCGGCGGGGTAGGTCTTGGTGACCACGATCAGGGTCACCTCTTCACGCTTGCGTCCGGCCGCCGCACAGGCGGCGGCGATACGCTCCTCCACGTCCGCCAGATTCCCGGCGAGTTCGCTCCTGCGGTCCGTCATTCCCGATCAGTCCAGCCACACATAGCCCGCGAGCCGGCCGGTGAGGCCGTCCCGACGGTACGAGAAATGGTCGTCCGACTCGATCGTGCAGACCGGCGACTGCTCCCGGTCGCGCACCCCGAGCCGCTCCAGCTGCGCGTGCACCCCCGCGGTCACGTCGACCGCCGGAGTGCCCCACGTGGTCTCGGCGTACGCCGCGGGCTCGACGGCCGCGACCTCGGCCCGCATCGCGTCCGGCACCTCGTAGCACCGGCCGCAGACCGCGGGGCCGGTGCGGGCGACGATCCGGGCCGGTTCGGCGCCGAGTTCCACCATGGCACCGACCGCGGCGGGTACGACCCCGGCGACCATGCCCGGCCGTCCCGCGTGGGCGGCGGCCACGACCCCGGCGACGGGGTCGGCGAGCAGCACGGGGGTGCAGTCCGCGGTGAGCACGGCGAGGGCGAGGCCCCGGCGGGCGGTGACGACGGCGTCGACCTCCGGCACCGGGCGCTCGCCCCAGGGCTCGTCGACGACGGCCACGTCGGGTCCGTGGACCTGGTTCATCCAGACGACCCGCGCGGGGTCGAGGCCGAGCGACTTGGCCGCCAGTTCACGGTTGGTCCCTACGGACCCGGGGTCGTCGCCGACCGCCCCGCCGAGATTGAGCTCTCCATACGGAACGGCGCTCACCCCGCCCCACCTGTCGGTGAAGGCGAAGTGCGCGCCGCTCACGGTGCTCACCGAGGAGCGCCGTCCTATCACTTGAGGAAGTCCGGCACGTCCAGCTCTTCCGCCGCGCTGTCGGAGTACGTCCGCGACGGCGGGACCGGCGGGGAGACGGGCG
Organism: Streptomyces sp. NPDC127119; assembly: GCF_042677425.1. Classification (NCBI taxonomy): domain Bacteria; kingdom Bacillati; phylum Actinomycetota; class Actinomycetes; order Kitasatosporales; family Streptomycetaceae; genus Streptomyces; species Streptomyces sp. NPDC127119. Next base: position 13,267 of record NZ_JBHXTO010000071.1, read on the forward strand.
GCAGTTCGTTGCTCGCCGGCTCCGGAGCGGGCTCCGGCGCCTCCTTGGGCGTGACGCTGCCGAGCGAGCCGAAGGACGGGCGGCTGTCGCCCGCCCGCGCCGGCACGGGCTCGTCGCGCTTGGCGGAGGACGAGCCGAGCACGGTGTCCCGCTTGGACGGGGGCTGGCCGCCGTCGAAGCCGGCCGCGATGACGGTGACCCGTACCTCGTCGCCGAGCGCGTCGTCGATGACCGCGCCGAAGATGATGTTGGCCTCGGGGTGCGCGGCCTCGCTCACCAGCTGGGCGGCCTCGTTGATCTCGAACAGACCGAGGTCGGAGCCGCCGGAGATCGAGAGCAGTACGCCCCGGGCTCCGTCGATGGAGGCTTCGAGGAGCGGCGAGGAGATCGCCATCTCGGCAGCCGCCACCGCGCGGTCGTCGCCGCGGGCCGAGCCGATACCCATGAGGGCCGAACCGGCCTCGGACATCACGGACTTGACGTCGGCGAAGTCGAGGTTGATCAGACCGGGGGTGGTGATGAGGTCGGTGATGCCCTGGACACCGGAGAGCAGGACCTGGTCCGCCGACTTGAACGCGTCGAGGACCGAGACCTGGCGGTCCGAGATGGACAGCAGCCGGTCGTTGGGGATGACGATGAGGGTGTCGACCTCTTCGCGGAGTTCCGCGATGCCGTCCTCGGCCTGGTTGGCGCGGCGCCTGCCCTCGAAGGTGAAGGGGCGGGTGACCACGCCGATGGTGAGTGCGCCGAGCGAGCGGGCGATGTTGGCCACCACCGGCGCGCCGCCGGTGCCGGTGCCGCCGCCCTCGCCGGCTGTCACGAAGACCATGTCGGCCCCCTTGAGGACCTCCTCGATCTCCTCGCGGTGATCCTCCGCGGCCTTGCGGCCGACGGCCGGGTTGGCTCCGGCGCCTAGTCCGCGGGTGAGTTCGCGGCCGACGTCGAGCTTGACGTCGGCGTCGCTCATCAACAGCGCCTGGGCGTCCGTGTTGATGGCGATGAACTCGACACCCTTGAGACCGACCTCGATCATCCGGTTGATGGCATTGACACCACCGCCGCCGACACCGATGACTTTGATGACTGCGAGGTAGTTCTGCGGTGCTGCCACGTCGAAGGCCTCTCGCCTCGATTACGTGTCGTCGCCTCGCACGGTCGCGATCCGACGACTGATGCCGAATGGGACGGTCCGAACGCCGACCCGAACCCTAACGCTGAAGTTTAGGGTTACCAGTGTGCCTGTTCCCTGGACTCTTCCGAACAGGACACTAAGTCGACAAGTGGCGCACGTTCAACGAACACGCCGAACCTCCCGTTTTTCTTTTCACCCTATGTGATCAGCCATGTCGCTGCCCAACCAGGGTGCTGGCCTGCGCAGATGTGCGTCAACTCCCTGATGACGCAGGGGCGGTGGGAACACTCACGTCGAAGTGTCCCGCCCCTGGAGCGGCTTTCATGAGAGCAATGAGCGTATGCGCCTTGGCGCGGCCCTTCTCACCACTGCCCCAGTCGACGGTGCGGTCGCCGCTCAACTCCAGCGTGACGGAGTCGTACGAACGGACCTTGACGACCTGGGTGACACGGGCGACCGCGGCCGGAAGTGAACTGGCCACGAGCACCGCCTCGCGCACCAGCCGGTCGGTGCCGAAGCGGCGCAGGCCCGCCGAGTGGGACGCCGTCAATTCCAGTACGGGTACGCCCTGCGGGGCCCGCGAAACCGTGGCATATCGCACACCCTTGGCGTCCACTTCGACAAACTTTCCGCCCTTTTCGACAATCAGGACCGGCCTACGCTCAGTTACTTTCAGCCCGATTCCATGCGGCCAGGAACGGAAGACGTCAACCGAGTCAATTCGGGGCAATTTCCGGAGCAGTGCCGCCTCGATCTCATCGGTGTCGACCGAAATCAACGGCGATCCGACCGGGACGTCGGCCGCCTCGACGACCTGTCCGGCCGTCAGGACCCGCGTCCCGGTGGCCGATACCCGCTCCACGCGCGTCCACTGGGAGCCGTAGAGGATCCAGACCCCGCCCGCGGCGAGCAGGGCCAGACAGATCATCACAACAATGAGCGTACGAGGCCTCGGTGGCCGCTTCAGCCTCTTGAGAAGGGGCAGCCGGGGCGGGCCGGAGGCAGGACCCTGTCGGTCCTGCCGTGCGCCACGTTCGGCGGTGGTCGGTCCGGCCACGCTCCCCTGCCTTCTGCCACGCGCTAGCGGCGTGACGCGATCGCCTCGTACACCATCCCGACGAGCAGGTCGTCGGCGTCCCTGCGGCCGAACTCGGAGGCCGCGCGGGACATCTCGAACAGCCGGTGCGGGTCGGCGAGCACGGGCAGGACGTTGCCCTGGATCCAATGCGGCGTCAGTTCCGCGTCGTCGACCAGCAGTCCGCCGCCGGCCTTGACCACCGGCTGGGCGTTCAGCCGCTGTTCGCCGTTGCCGATGGGCAGCGGGACGTAGACGGCGGGGAGCCCGACGGCGGAGAGTTCGGCGACGGTCATCGCACCCGCGCGGCAGAGCATCATGTCGGCCGCGGCGTACGCGAGGTCCATCCGGTCCACGTACGGTACCGGGATGTAGGGGGGCATCCCGGGCATCTGGTGGACCTGCGGCAGTTCGTTCTTCGGGCCGACCGCGTGCAGGATCTGGATACCGGCCTGCTGGAGGTACGGGGCGGTCTGCTCGATCACCTGGTTGAGGCGGCGGGCGCCCTGCGAGCCGCCGGAGACCAGCAGCGTCGGCAGGGAGGGGTCGAGCCCGAACGCGGCGCGGGCCTCGGGGCGCACGGCGGCCCGGTCCAGCGTGGCGATGGAGCGGCGCAGCGGGATGCCGATGTAGCGGGCGTTGCGCAGTTTGCTGTCCGGGGTGGAGACGGCGACCTGGGCCGCGTACCGGGAACCGATCTTGTTGGCGAGTCCCGGCCTGGCGTTGGCCTCGTGGACGATGATCGGGACACCGAGGCGCTTGGCCGCGAGATAGCCGGGCAGGGCGACGTAGCCGCCGAAGCCGACGACCGCGTCCGCCTTGGTGCGTTCCAGGATCTGCTCGGCCGCCTTGATCGTGCCGCGCAGCCGTCCCGGGACGGTGATCAGCTCGGGGGTGGGCTTGCGCGGCAGCGGTACCGCGGGGATCAGCCCGAGTTCGTAGCCCCGTTCCGGTACCAGCCGGGTCTCAAGTCCGCGCTCCGTGCCCAGGGCCGTGATTCCCACGGTCGGGTCCTGCCTGCGCAGGGCGTCCGCGAGGGCGAGCGCGGGCTCGATGTGGCCGGCGGTCCCCCCACCGGCGAGTACGACATGCACCGAAATTCACCGCTCTCCGGACGAACGCGCCGAGGCACGCCGTCGCATCGTGTTCCACTTCCGAGGCCCCCGGACAGCGGAGCCTCTCACCGCAGCCCGCTTTCTGCCAAAGCGGGGTTGCCGCATCGCGAGTGCCGTCCGCGCAGCGGGATCCTCACGCGCGAAGGCGATCAGGAGCCCGATGGCGAACATGGTCGGCAACAGGGCGGAACCCCCGTAGGAGAACAGCGGGAGCGGGACTCCGGCGATCGGCAGCAGACCGAGCACCGCACCGATGTTGATCACGGCCTGAGCCGTGATCCAGGTGGTCACGCCACCCGCGGCGTACCTCACGAAGGGGTCCTCCGTGCGTCCGGCCACGCGGATACCCGCATAGCCTAGAGCCGCGAAGAGTGCGAGTACCGACAGAGTGCCCGCCAGACCGAGTTCCTCACCTGTGATGGCGAAGATGAAGTCGGTGTGGGCCTCGGGGAGTTGACCCCATTTCTCCACACTCGCCCCCAGGCCGGAGCCGAAGAGGCCGCCGGACGCGAGGGCGTAGATGCCGTGCACCGCCTGCCAGCAGGAATCGCCCGGACCCGGTTCAGTGGCGCCGAGGCAGGCGAGGCGTGCCATGCGGTTGGGGCTGGTCCTGATGAGGATGAAGCCGAGGGTCAGCGCGATGGCGAGGACGCCGCCGAAGAGCCGGGTGGGCGCTCCCGCGAGCCACAGCAGGCCGAAGAGGATCGCGGTGAGGATGATCGCCGTGCCCATGTCGCCGCCGAGCATGATCAGCCCGAGCAGCATGAAGGCCACCGGCACGAACGGCACCAGCATGTGCTTCCACTGGGTCAGCAGCCGCTTCTCCTGCTTGCGGGCGAGCAGGTCGGCCCCCCACAGGACGAGGGCGAGCTTGCCGAACTCGCTGGGCTGGAGCTGGAAGGGCCCGCCGACCGAGATCCAGTTCTGGTTGCCGTTGACCGCGACTCCTATCCCCGGCACCTGGACGAGGATCATCAGGAAGACCGAGCCGAGCAGCATCGGGTACGCGAGCGCCCGGTGCAGCTTGGAGGGCATCCGGGAGGCGGCCAGCAGCAGCAGGCCGCCGAGCACGGCCGCGAGGAACTGCTTGCGGAAGAAGTAGCTTCCCGGCAGCGACAGCTGGAGCGCGGTGATCTGGGAGGCGGAGTACACCATCACCAGGCCGAGCACGGTGATCAGCAGGCTGCCGCCGAGGATCAGGTAGTACGCGGTCAGCGGGCGGTCCCAGGCACGGCGTGCGCGGCCGTAGAGGCGCCCTACGGGGTTGTCTCGCGGCGGGCGGGGGGCCGGGGGCCGCCGGGGGGCCCGCTGGACGGGAGGGCGCCCTGTACGGCTAGTGGGCACGACGGGCTCCTCTCGGGACGGGAGGGCGTGCGGGTGCGGGACCGCGGGCGGGGCCGCACGGCGCGGCGCCGGCGGCAGAGGGCTGTCGGTCCACCGACCACGATGGCGTCACGTGTCGCTCCCAAGGATCCCGGGCGCCCGGGCCGGCCCGGGGGCCTGCCGTCAGGCGCCCGCGGCGCCGAGTTCGCGGACCGCTTCCGCGAACATGTCACCGCGCTGGTTGTAGTTGGCGAACATGTCCATGGAAGCGCAGGCCGGTGCCAGGAGCACCGTGTCGCCGGCGCGGGCGAGTCGTGCCGCCTCCTGGACCGCCGCGGGCATCGCACCAGTGTCGGTCCGGTCGAGGTCGACCACCGGTACCTCGGGCGCGTGTCGCGCGAGGGCTTCACGGATGAGGGCCCGGTCCGCGCCGAACAGCACGACGCCCCGCAGCCGCTTCGCGGACCGGACGACGAGTTCGTCGAAGGTCGCGCCCTTGGCGAGGCCTCCCGCGATCCACACGATCGACTCGTAGGCGGCCAACGAGGCTTGTGCGGCATGCGTGTTGGTGGCCTTGGAGTCGTCGACGTAGGCGACGCCGTCCACATCGGCCACGTGCTCGATGCGGTGGGCGTCGGGCCGGAAGGCCCTCAGACCGTCCCTGACGGCCTTGGGGGGCACTCCGAAGGCGCGGGCCAGGGCCGCCGCCGCGAGGGCGTTGGCGATGTTGTGCGGGGCGGGCGGGTCGACGTCCGCGATCTCCGCGAGTTCCTGGGCCTGCTTGTGCCGGTCCTCGACGAAGGCGCGGTCGACCAGGATGCCGTCGACGACGCCGAGTTGGGAGGGCCCTGGGGTGCCGAGCGTGAAGCCGACGGCCCGGCAGCCCTCCTCGACGTCCGCAGCGCGCACCAGGTCCTCGGTGGCCCTGTCGGCCACGTTGTAGACACAGGCCACCTGATTGCCCTCGTAGACGCGGCCCTTGTCGGCGGCGTACGCCTCCATGGAGCCGTGCCAGTCGAGGTGGTCGGGTGCGAGGTTCAGGACGGCCGCGGAGTGGGCGCGCAGCGAGGGCGCCCAGTGCAGCTGGTAGCTGGACAGTTCCACGGCGAGCACGTCGAGGTCGGCGTACTCCTCGTCGGTGCCCAGCACCACGTCGACGATCGGCGTGCCGATGTTGCCCACCGCGGCCGTACGCAGTCCCGCGGCGGCCAGGATCGAGGCGAGCATCCGGGTCGTGGTGGTCTTGCCGTTGGTGCCGGTGACCGCCAGCCAGGGGGCGGCCTTGCGGCCGTCGTGGCCGCGCAGGCGCCAGGCGATCTCGACGTCGCCCACGACGTCCACGCCCGCCTGTTCGGCGGCCAGGAAGAGGGGGCTGCCGGGCTTCCAGCCGGGCGAGGTGACCACCAGGTCGGTGCCCTCGGGCAGCGTGTCGGCGTCCGCGAGGCGTACCGCGATGCCCTGCTGTTCGAGGGGGACGGCCCGCTCCCGGTGCGCCGGGGAGTCGCCGCCGTCGACGACCGTGACCGACGCGCCGAGGCCGGCCAGGGCGCGGGCGGCGCTGATGCCGCTCACGCCGAGACCGGCGACGGTGATGTTCATGCCCTGCCAGGCGGAAGCGGTGGTCACTTCTTGGCTGCCCATCCCGCGTAGAAGAGGCCGAGTCCGACGATGACGCACATGCCCTGGATGATCCAGAAGCGGACCACCACAAGGACTTCGGACCACCCCTTGAGTTCGAAGTGGTGCTGCAGCGGTGCCATCCGGAAGACGCGTTTGCCGGTCAGCTTGAAGGAGCCGACCTGGATGACCACCGACATGGTGATGAGGACGAAGAGGCCGCCGAGCAGAGCGACCAGGATCTCCGTGCGGGAGCAGATCGCGAGGCCGGCGAGCGCGCCGCCGAGCGCCAGGGAACCGGTGTCCCCCATGAAGATCTTGGCGGGCGAGGTGTTCCACCACAGGAAGCCGAAGCAGGAGCCCATGAGGGCGGCGGCGACGACCGCGAGGTCCAGTGGGTCTCGTACCTCGTAGCAGGCGCCCGGGTTGGTGAGGGTCTGCGCGTTGGCGCAGGACTCCTGGAACTGCCAGACGCCGATGAACGTGTAGGCGCCGAACACCATGGTCGCGGCGCCGGTGGCGAGGCCGTCCAGACCGTCCGTCAGGTTCACGCCGTTCGACATCGCGAGGATCATGAACAGCGCCCAGGCCACGAACAGCACCGGGCCGATGGACCAGCCGAAGTCCTGCACGAAGGAGAGCCTCGTGGAGGCCGGGGTGTTGTTGCGGTTGTCCGCGAACTGCAGGGCGAGGACCGCGAAGCCGATGCCGACGATCAGCTGGCCGGCCATCTTCGCCTTGGCCCGCAGGCCCAGCGAACGCCGCTTGACGATCTTGATGTAGTCGTCCAGGAAGCCGACCACGCCCATGCCCGTCATCAGGCCGAGCACCAGCAGTCCCGAGAACGTCGGCGGCTTCCCCGTGATCACCTTGCTGAGGAAGTACGCCAGCAGGGTGGCCAGGATGAAGGCGATACCGCCCATGGTCGGCGTACCGCGCTTGGCATGGTGTTCGCGCGGGCCGTCGTCACGGATGTACTGGCCGTAGCCCTTGCGGGCCAGCAGCTTGATCAGCAACGGAGTACCGATCAGGGTCAGGAAGAGACCGATGACTCCCGCGAACAGGATCTGATTCATCATCGGACGGCGACCTCACCCTCGGTGCCCTCGACGAGCGCCTGCGCGACCCGTTCGAGACCGACCGACCGGGACGCCTTCACGAGTACGACGTCTCCCGGGCGCAGCTGACTGCGCAACAGGTCGACCGCCGACTGTGCGTCGGACACGTGCACCGACTCCTCACCCCACGAACCCTCGTTATATGCGCCCAGTTGCAGCCAGGACGCTTCCCTGCCCCCGACCGCGACGAGCTTGCTGACGTTGAGCCGGACGGCGAGCCGTCCGACCGCGTCGTGCTCGGCGAGCGCCTCGTCCCCGAGCTCGGCCATCTGACCGAGCACCGCCCAGGTCCGCCGCCCCTTGCCCATGGCCGCGAGCGCCCGCAGGGCGGCTCGCATGGACTCGGGGTTCGCGTTGTAGGCGTCGTTGACGATGGTCACGCCGTCCGGGCGCTCGGTGACCTCCATCCGCCAACGGGAGAGGGAGCCCGCCTCGGAGAGCGCGGTGGCGATCTCGTCTGCGGACATGCCCAGCTCATGGGCGACGGCGGCGGCGGCGAGCGCGTTCGACACGTGGTGCTCACCGTACAGGCGCATGGTCACTTCGCTGCACCCGGTGGGTGTGTGAAGGCTGAACGAGGGCTGTCCGTTCCCGCTGAGCCGCACGTTCTCGGCCCGTACGTCCGCTTCGCCGGACTCTCCGAAGAGGAGCACGCGTGCTTTCGTACGCGAGGCCATGGCCCGTACGAGGGGGTCGTCGGCGTTCAGGACGGCGGTGCCGTCCTCCGGGAGGGCCTCCACCAACTCGCCCTTGGCCTCGGCGATCTGCTCACGGCCGCCGAACTCGCCGATGTGGGCGGTGCCGACGTTGAGGACGAGGCCGATCTTCGGAGGCGTCAGATCCGCGAGGTAGCGGATGTGACCGATCCCGCGGGCGCCCATCTCCAGGACGAGGAAACGTGTTTCCCCGGTGGCGCTGAGCGCGGTGAGCGGCAGTCCGATCTCGTTGTTGAGCGAGCCGGGCGTGAAGACCGTCGGCGCCTTGGTCCGCAGCACCTGGGCGATCAGGTCCTTGGTGCTGGTCTTGCCCGCGGAGCCGGTGAGCGCGACCAGCGTCGCGCCGAGCCGCTCCACGACGTGGCGCGCGAGGGCACCCAGCGCCCGCTGGACGTCGTCCACGACGATGGCGGGCACCCCGACGGGCCGGGTGGCCAGGACGGCCACGGCGCCCGCCTCGACGACGGCCGCGGCGAAGTCGTGGCCGTCCACGCGCTCGCCCGCGAAGGCGACGAAGAGACTGCCTGGCCCGGCTTCCCGGGAGTCCCTGACGACCTGTCCGGTGACCTGGACCGACGTATCCGGTATGTCGTGGGTCTGCCCGCCGACGACTGAGGCGATCTCGGCGAGAGAGAGGGCGATCACAAGTTCATCCCTGGGTCTTCTGGATAGCTGCGCGGAGCACCTGGCGGTCGTCGAAGGGACGGATCACCCCGGCGATGTCCTGGCCCTGTTCGTGGCCCTTGCCCGCGATCAGCACGGTGTCGCCCGGCTGCGCGCGGGCGACGGCCGCGGCGATCGCGGCGGCCCGGTCCTCGAAGACCTGGACCTCTCCGCGCTCGTGCGCCGGCACCTCCGCGGCGCCCGCGAGCATCGTGGCGAGGATGGCGAGGGGGTCCTCGCCACGGGGGTTGTCCGAGGTCAGTGTCGCGGTGTCGGAGAGCCGGACCGCGGCGGCGCCCATCGGCATCCGCTTGGTCTTGTCCCGGTCGCCGCCGCAGCCGAGGACGATGTGCAATTTGCCCTCGGTGACCTTGCGCAGGGCCTTCAGGACGGATTCGACGGCGTCCGTCTTGTGCGCGTAGTCGACGACCGCGAGGTACGGCTGTCCGGCGTCCACGCGCTCCAGGCGGCCGGGTACGCCCGGTACGGCGGCGATGCCGTCGGCGGCGGTCTGCGGGTCGATCCCGGCGACGGCGAGGGCGACGATCGCGGCGAGCGTGTTGGCCACGTTGAAGGTGCCCGCGAGCGGCGACCTGGCGGTGATCCGCTCGTCCTTGGGGCCGACCGCGACGAAGACCGAGTCCATCGGACCGACCCGGACGTCCTCGGCGCGCCAGTCGGCGTCGGGGTGTCCCTCCGCGGAGAACGTCACCACGGGGACGCCGGCCTCCTTGACGAGCCTGCGGCCGTATTCGTCGTCGAGGTTGACCACGCCGAGCCTGCTGCGCTCCGGCGTGAACAGCTGCGCCTTGGCCTGGAAGTAGTCCTCCATGCCCGAGTGGAACTCCATGTGTTCCGGGCTGAGGTTGTTGAAGACCGCGATGTCGAAGACGCATCCGTCGACCCGGCCGAGGACCAGGGCGTGGCTGGAGACCTCCATGACGACCGCCTCGACGCCGCGTTCGCGCATGACCGCGAACAGCGCCTGGAGGTCGGTGGCCTCGGGGGTGGTGCGCTCCGACTTGATGCGCTCGTCGCCGATGCGCATCTCGACGGTGCCGATCAGCCCTGTGCTGCGGACGCCCTTGAGACCGCCCTCGACGAGGTACGCCGTGGTGGTCTTGCCGGACGTGCCGGTGATGCCGATCTGCAGCAGGTCGCGGCCGGGGTGGCCGTAGATGGAGGCGGCCAGCTCGCCCATCGAGCCGCGCGGGTCGTCCACGACGAGGACCGGCAGGCCGGTGGCGCGGGCCCGGTCGGCTCCCGTCGGATCGGTCAGCACGGCGACGGCGCCGAGGCCGGCGGCCTGCGTCACGAAGTCGGCGCCGTGCATCCGGGCGCCGGGCAGCGCGGCATAGACGTCGCCCGGGCGGACGGCGCGGGAGTCATGGGTGATGCCCGTGATCCCGGCGTCGACCGCGGCGCTCTCTGGGTGGTCCGCACCCAGCTGACCGGCGAGCTCCGCGAGGGGTGTGGCGGGGTTCTGAACCGGTCGCGGCGGCCCCGGATATGTCACAGGGACGCCCTTCTGGGTGGTTTGGGACTGATCAGCGTGTGGCACGGCGGTGAGCGTACCGGGCACACCCCCGCCGGAGCGAAGCGAGGGGCGTGGCGGAACGGGCGGCGGGCCGTCGTTGCCTGGGTCGGGAGTGATCGTTGTCACGAGCTTGTTCCTGGTCGGTGTTCCGGGCGGTGCACCGGGTGTTCCGGGCGGTGCCGAGGGGGGGGCCGGCGAAGGCGTGCCGGCGTCGGTCAGGGCGTGAAGGTGACGGGAAGTCTGTCGGCGCTGTCCCCGGTGGGCGGTACCTGGAGGGTCTTCAGCGCGAATTCCAGGACCTCCTTGTAGACGGGTCCGCAGATCTGGCCGCCGAAGTAGCTGCCCTTGGTGGCGTTCTGGATGGCGCAGTACACGGTGACGCGGGGGTTGTCGGCGGGTGCGAAGCCCGCGAAGGACGAGGTGTAGCCGCGGTAGCGGCCGGTGGCCGGATCCACACGGTTGGCCGTGCCGGTCTTGCCCGCCACGCGGTAGCCGGGGATGCGCGCCTTGGCGCCGGTGCCCTCCTCGTCGTCCACGACGGACTCCAGCATGTGCGCCAGGGTCTTCGCGGTCTTCTCGCTGACGACTCGTGTCTTCTTGGCCTCGGCGGCCGGGGTGAACTGCCCGTCGGCTCCCTTCGTGCCGCGGACGAGTGTCGGCTCCACGCGTACGCCGCCGTTGGCGATCGTCGAGTAGACCGAGGCCGCCTGCATCGCGTTGACGGACACGCCCTGGCCGAAAGGAATCGTGTACTGCTGGGAGGTCGACCACTGGTCGGCGGGGGCGAGGATGCCCTTCGTCTCGCCGGGGAAGTCCAGGCCGGTGTATCCGCCGATGCCGAACTTGCGCAGGTACGAGTAGAGGACCTTGTTGGCCGCCTCCTGGGTCTTGCCGAGCTGTCCGGTGGCCAGGATGGTGCCGATGTTGCTGGACTTGGCGAGGACGCCGTTGAGCGTCAGGTACCAGGTCGGGTGGTCGATGTCGTCCTTGAAGAGCCGGTCGCCGCGGTGCAGCCGGTTGGGCACGGTGACATGCGTGGCGGGGGTCGCGGCGCCCTCCTCCAGGACGGCGGCCATCGACATCACCTTGGCGGTGGAGCCGGGCTCGTAGGCGTCCTCCAGGCCCCAGTTGTGCAGGGCTCCCCCGTCGGCCTTGGACAGGTCGTTCGGGTCGAAGCCGGGCGAGTTGGCCATCGCGAGGATCTCGCCGGTCCTGTTGTCCTGCACTATGACGTACCCGCGGTCCGCCTTGGACTTCTCGACCTGCTCGGCGATGGCGTGCTGCGCGGCCCACTGGATGTCGCGGTCGATCGTCAGCTCCACCTCGGAACCGGCCACCGCGGGCTTCTCCGTGGAACCGGCGGTCGGGACCTGCCGACCGCCGGACTGGGCGTAGCGGATCTCGCCGTCCTTGCCGGACAGGTCTCCGTTGAGCTGCTGCTCGATACCGCCGCCGCCATTGCCGTCGGCGTTGACCCAGCCCAGTATCCCGGCGCCGAGTTCACCGTTCGGGTAGACCCGCTTGCTGCTGGGTTCCTGGAGGACGCCCGCCAGGATGTTCGCGGGACCGCCTTCGCCGGCCTTCTCGGCGAGGGTGCTCTTCAGGCCCTTGATCTGCGTCCAGACCTGGGGGGTCTGACGGCGGGCGAGCACTACGTAGCGGGTCTTCTCCGTCCGGAGCTTGTCGGCGAGTTCGTCGGTGTCCTTGCCGAGGATCGGGCCGAGCAGGGCGGCGGCCTGCTCGGGGGCGTCGCCTGTCTTCGTCGCCTTCCTGGTGAAGAGCGTGGGGTCGGCGGTGATGTCGTTGGCGTCCACGCTGATCGCCAGGTCGACGCCGTTGCGGTCGGTGATCCCGCCGCGCGCGGCGGCCAGGGTACGGCTGAGGTACCGGTTCTTCTCGGCCTTGGCGGTGTACTCGCTCGCGTCGACCGCCTGCACCTGGAGGAGCCGTACGACGAAGGCGATCAGTACGAGGGCCAGGGCGAGGCTGACCAGGCGCAGCCGCGGCCGGGGGCTGCCCAGCCGGATGACGCGCGGCGTCTTCGTGCGGGGCGACGCGGGGCGGCGGACGGGCCGGGCGCCCGGTCCGGGGCGGCGCTGGCTGCCGGTCTTGGCGGGGCGGGCGGACCCGCCGGGTTTCGAGGACCGGGCGGGCGCGGGCACCCTGCGGCGCGGGGGTTCCCTGTCGGACACTTCCGTCACCTGCCGGGAATCGTAGAGGTCGGCGTGGGCTGCGCGGCGCTCTCCGTGGCCGGCTCCGGCGCCCCGGTGGATGCCGGGGTCCCGGTGGCCGTCGGGGTGGGCTCCGGGGACGTCGCGGCCGGTTCCGGGTCGAGCGCCTCGGGCGGCCGGATCACGGGCACGCGCACGGACGACTGCTCGGCGGCCGCGCTGGGGACACCGCGGACGGTGCCGTCGGGGTTGAGGAAGGCCGGGTCGCCGCCCGGCACCATGCCGAGTTCGCGGGCGCGGCGCTGGAGGGCGTCGGGGGCGGAGTAGGCGTCCACGTCACGCTGGAGCGCCTGTTCCTCGTCGGTGAGGCTCTTGGTGTCCTTCTGGAGGTCGTCGAGCTGGAACGATCCCTCGCTGAGGGCGGAGTTCAGCACCAGGAGCCCGATGAGACCGCCGCCGAGCAGCAGCACGACCAGGAGGACGAAGGGGGTACGGGCGGCCTGTCCGGAGCCGGTCGGGAAGAGCCGCGCGAGCCGGGCCGCTCTCCCCCTCAGTTCGGGTTTCTTATTCACTCACCCTCCAGGTGAGTTCGGGTTCCTGGCCGGTGGGTCCGGATTTCCGGCCCCAGTGCCCGGTGAGTTCGGTCGTCCAACTCACGCACCCTTCCGTCACTCGGCGTCCTCCCTGATGCGCTGCGCCCCGCGCAGCCGCGCGGGAGCGGCCCGCCGGTTCTCCGCGACCTCTTCCTCGGTGGGGAGTTCGGCACCGCGCGTGAGGAGCTTGAGCCGGGGCTGGTAGCGCTCGGGGACGACCGGCAGTCCGGGCGGCGCGGTGTTGGCGGCGCCCGCCGCGAACACCTGCTTCACCAGCCGGTCCTCCAGGGAGTGGTACGACAGCACGGCGATCCTGCCGCCGACGGCGAGCGCCTTCACGGCGGCGGGGATCGCCCTCTCCAGGACGGTGAGTTCGCCGTTGACCTCGATGCGCAGCGCCTGGAACGTGCGCTTGGCGGGGTTGCCGCCGGTGCGCTTGGCCGCCTGCGGCAGGGAGTCGCGGATCAGCTCGACGAGCCGCGCGCTGTTGGTGAACGGCTCCTTGTCGCGCTCACGGACGACCGCGGACACGATCCGCTTGGCCTGCTTCTCCTCGCCGTACGCCCGCAGGATCCGTACGAGTTCGCCGGGCGCGTAGGTGTTGAGCACCTCGGCCGCGCCGATGCCGGTCGTCTGGTCCATGCGCATGTCGAGCGGCGCGTCCTGGGCGTAGGCGAAGCCGCGGTCCGCCTCGTCGAGCTGCATGGAGGAGACGCCCAGGTCGAAGAGGACGCCCTGGACGCCCGCGATGCCCAGGCGGTCGAGCACGTCGGGGAGTTCGTCGTAGACCGCGTGCACCAGGTCGGCCCGGTCGCCGAAGGGCGCGAGCCGTTCCCCGGAGAGGCGCAGTGCCTCCTTGTCGCGGTCGAGGGCGACCAGACGGGCCTCGGGGAAGCGGGCGAGCAGTGCCTCGCTGTGGCCGCCGAGGCCGAGGGTGCAGTCGACGACGACGGCTCCCGGTGCCTCCAGTGCGGGGGCCAGCATGTCCAGACACCGCTGGAGCATCACCGGGACATGTCGACTCTGGCTCAAGGGGCCCTCTCAGGTCCGCGCGGCCGGTACGCACCGCCGGGTCCCCGCCCGCCCGTGGTCGTCACGGGAGACACCCCTCGGCTTGCCGAAGGGAAGGCCTGCCGGCGCCGGAAGCGTCAGCCGACCGGAAGCGGGAGGAGGCCGAGCCGTACGTACGCGCCGCGCACGCGAGGAGATCCCGGCATGTCGCCGGGCCTCCGGGGTTTAGCAGTCCAGCAGGGAGGACAGCTCGCCTCCCGCTTCGCGTCACTTTAGTCCACGGTGTCTCGCGGTCAATGAACCGGCCTGCGCGTCGCGACTCTCCCCCGCGATCAAGCGAGAACCTGGTGTTTTCCACCCGAACGGGTGCACTCGGTCCACCCTTGTGGGTTACCTCACAACAACGCTCATTGATGTTCTTTGTCCCCTCCCACAGCGGGCCCGAACAGCACGTGCCCCTTACCGTCATAGGTATGACGACTTCCGCATCCGTTCCCACCGAGCCCGAGGCCGCCACGTCCCGCCCCGGCACCGTCACGGACCGCCTCGTCGACGCCAACGAGCGGTACGCCGCCGCGTTCACCGACCCGGGCATGGACGCCCGGCCGGTCCTGCGCGTCGCGGTCGTGGCCTGCATGGACGCCCGTCTCGACCTGCACGACGCGCTCGGCCTCGAGCTCGGCGACTGTCACACCATCCGCAACGCGGGCGGCGTCGTCACCGACGACGTGATCCGCTCGCTCACCATCAGCCAGCGCGCGCTCGGCACCCGCAGCGTCGTGCTCATCCATCACACCGGCTGCGGTCTGGAGTCCCTCACCGAGGAGTTCCGCCACGACCTGGAGATGGAGGTCGGCCAGCGCCCGGCATGGGCGGTCGAGGCGTTCCGCGACGTCGAACAGGACGTCCGGCAGTCCATGCAGCGCGTGCGGACCTCCCCGTTCCTTCTGCACTCGGACGACGTACGTGGTTTCGTGTTCGACGTGAAGACGGGCCTCCTGAGTGAGATAGACCCCACCTGACGCCAGTTGGACCCGGCCATAAAGCGCAAGACCCGACATATCACGGCCAGTTATCCACAGGCGGATGACACGAACCGGTAACGGCAACAAGAATGCGTGTGTGGCGTCGCGCGGAACTTTTCAAGCGTGGCGTCCGTGTTCGGGGTGGGCCGGTTCGCATCGCAGCGTGTCGGCCCGGAGAAAGAACGGGCCGAGGAGGGCCGGGTGACGACCTATGACGATCGAGCGAGCCTCACAGATCTGACCGCCACTGTGGAGAGAGTCCGCAGTTCGGTGGAGGAAGTGATCGAGGGCAAGCCTGAGGTCGTACGGCTTTCGCTGACCGTGCTGCTCGCCGAGGGACATCTGCTCATCGAGGATGTCCCCGGCGTCGGCAAGACCATGCTGGCCAAGGCACTGGCGCGGTCCATCGACTGCTCGGTGCGACGTATTCAGTTCACGCCCGACCTGCTGCCCTCGGACATCACAGGGGTGTCCATCTGGGACCAGCAGAACAGGGAGTTCGAGTTCAAACCGGGGGCGATCTTCGCGCAGATCGTGATCGGCGACGAGATCAACCGCGCGTCGCCCAAGACCCAGTCGGCGCTCCTGGAGTCCATGGAGGAGCGCCAGGTCACCATCGACGGGCACACCTACGAGCTGCCCAGCCCCTTCATGGTGGTGGCCACGCAGAACCCGGTCGAGATGGAGGGCACCTATCCCCTGCCGGAGGCGCAGCGGGACCGTTTCATGGCCCGGGTCTCCATCGGCTATCCCAGCGCGGAGGCCGAGCTGCAGATGCTCGACATCCACGGCGGGGCCTCCCCGCTGGACGACCTCCAGCCGGTGGCGCACGCCCACGAGATCCTCAAGCTCATCGACGCGGTCCGCACGGTCCACGTCGCCGACGCGGTCCGCCGGTACGCGGTCGACCTGGTCGGCGCCACGCGCAGCCACCCGGACCTGAGACTCGGCGCCTCGCCGCGCGCAACGCTGCATCTGCTGCGCGCCGCGAAGGCCTCCGCCGCTCTCAGCGGCCGGGACTACGCACTGCCGGACGACGTGCAGGCGCTGGCCGTGGCGGTCCTGGCACACCGGCTGCTGCCCACCGCCCAGGCCCAGTTGAACCGTCGTACGGCCGAGCAGGTCGTCCTGGAGATCCTCCAGCGCACGGCCGTGCCCTCGGCGCCCCAGGCGCCGGGCGGCCCGGCGATGGGCCGGGGCACGTCCGCCTTCGGCCAGCAGCCGCCCCGGAGGCTGTGATGACGGGCGGGGGGATGCCCGCGGTGCCGGCCGAGGAGGACCAGGGCGGGATGCGCACGGCTCTCGCCGGGCTCACCACGCGCGGGCGGTCGTTCCTGGCCGCCGGCATCGCGGCCGCCATCTGTGCGTACGTCCTGGGGCAGAGCGATCTGCTCCGGGTCGGACTCCTGCTCGCCGTCCTGCCGCTGATCTGCACGGCCGTGCTGTACCGCACGCGCTACCGGGTCGCCGGCAGCCGCCGGCTCTCCCCCGCGCGGGTGCCGGCCGGCTCGGAGGCACGTGTCCATCTGCGGATGGACAACGTCTCGCGGCTGCCCACCGGTCTGCTGATGCTCCAGGACCGGGTGCCGTACGTGCTGGGGCCGCGGCCCCGGTTCGTGCTGGACCGGGTCGAGGCGGTCGGCCGGCGCGAGGTGTCGTACCGCGTGCGTTCGGACCTGCGCGGGCGCTACCCGCTGGGCCCGTTGCAGCTGCGGCTCAGCGACCCCTTCGGCATGTGCGAGCTGACCCGCTCCTTCTCGACGTACGACACCCTCACCGTCGTCCCGCGCGTGGAGCCCCTGCCGCCGGTCCGGCTGACCGGCGAGGCGAAGGGGTACGGCGACGGGCGGCAGCGCTCGCTCGCGCTGGCGGGCGAGGACGACGTGATCCCGCGCGGGTACCGCTACGGCGACGACCTGCGCAGGGTCCACTGGCGGCTGACCGCGCGGTACGGCGAGCTGATGGTGCGCCGCGAGGAACAGCCGCAGCGGTCCCGCTGCACGGTGCTCCTCGACACCCGGGGCATCGCCTTCGACGGCGCGGGCCCCGACTCGGCCTTCGAGTGGGCCGTCTCGGGCACCGCGTCGACGCTGGTGCACATGCTCGAACGGGGCTTTTCCGTACGTCTCCTGACCGACACCGGCACCTCGGTGCCCGGCGAGGGCGCCGACGGGTTCGCAGGGGCCAGCCAGGAGTCGGCGGACGCGGCGGGGCTGATGATGGACACCCTCGCGGTGATCGACCACTCTGACGGTACGGGCCTGTCCCGGGCGTACGAAGTGCTGCGCGGTGGCAACGAAGGACTTCTGGTGGCCTTCCTCGGCGACCTGGACGAGGAACAGGCGTCGGTGCTCGCCAAGATGCGCCAGCGCAGCGGCGGGGCGATCGCCTTCCTGCTGGACAGCGGGGCATGGGTGCGGGGCGCCCCCGACGAACAGGGCGAGGAGCGGCTTCGGATGCTGCGTGAGGCGGGCTGGACCGCTGTGGCCGTCCCACCGGGCGTCGGCCTGGCCGACCTGTGGCGGGAGGCGGACCGACAGCGCAACGGGGTCGCGTCCACGGGCAGCACGGCAGGAGGCGGTGGCTCATGAGCGGGCGCGCGCGACTGGCGCTGTGCGCCGCGGCGGCGACCCTGATGGCGTCCTGCGCCCTGCTGCCGCTGGTCGATCCGGCGTCCTGGTTCCTCCAGGCGGCGTTCCTGGTCGCGGTGCAGACCGGGGTGGGCGCGGCGGCCCGGCGGGTGCCGCTCGCACGGCCGCTGACGATCGCGGTGCAGGCGCTGGTGACCCTGATGCTGCTGACGCTGTCGTTCGCCCGGGAACACGCCGTCGCCGGGCTGCTGCCCGGCCCCGATGTCTTCCGTTACTTCGGTGAGCTGCTGCAGGCGGGCGCGGACGACGTCAGCAGGTACTCGATCCCGGCGCCGCTCTCCGACGGCATCCGTCTGATGATGGTCGGCGGGGTCGTGGTGATCGGACTCGCGGTGGACGCGCTCGCGGTGACGTTCCGCAGCGCCGCCCCCGCAGGACTGCCGCTGCTCGCGCTGTACTCCGTCGCCGCGGGCCTCGCGGACGGCGGCGCCGGATGGATCTGGTTCCTGCTGGCGGCCACCGGATATCTGGTGCTGCTGCTCGCCGAGGGCCGTGACCGGCTCTCGCAGTGGGGGCGTGTCTTCGGTGGCGGGCCCCGCGCACCGGGCGGAGACCCCTCGGGCGGCGCGACCGCGCCCGTCCGGACGGGACGGCGGATCGGAGCCGTCGCGCTCGGTGTCGCGCTGGTCGTTCCGCTCGCCCTGCCCGCGCTCGACGGCGGGCTGCTGGACGCCGCTCGCACGGGTGTCGCCGGGGGTTCCGGCGGGGGCAACACGATCTCCGCGGTGAACCCGCTGGTCTCGCTCAGCGACAGCCTGAACGTGGACGAGGACCGCGAGGTCATGTCCTACCGCACCAACTCCGAGGAGACGCAGAACCTGTATCTGCGCATAGTCTCGCTCGACGAGTTCGACGGCACGGCGTGGAAGCCGGCCAAGCGGCACGTCGAGGACGTGCCGGGGTCGTTCCCGACACCTCCCGGTCTCAGTGACGACGTCCAGCGCACCGAGGTGCAGACGAGGATCTCGGCGGCCGACTGGTACGCGCAGGACTGGCTGCCGCTGCCCTACCCGGCCAGCCAGGTCGGCATCAACGGCAAGTGGCGGTTCGAGCCCGTGGGCCGCACGCTCGTCGGCGACCACGGCCAGACGACCCGCGGCCAGGAGTACACGGTCAAGAGCCTGATCGTGCAGCCGACCGCGGATCAGCTCGCGAACGCGCCCGAGGCGCCGGAGGTCCTGAAGCGCGAGTTCACCAAGGTGCCGAACTCGCTGCCGCCGGTGGTGGCCGCGACGGCACGGGAGATCACGGCGGACTCGTCCAACGACTACGAGCGCGCGGTGAAGCTGCAGGACTGGTTCGCCCTGGAGGGCGGCTTCACGTACGACACGGAGGTGAAGGTCGGCAGCGGGTCGCAGGCGATAGCCCGCTTCCTCAGGGACAAGGAGGGCTTCTGCGTCCACTTCTCCTTCGCGATGGCCTCCATGGCCCGCACGCTGGGCATACCGGCGCGGGTCGCGGTGGGCTTCACACCCGGTTCGCCCAAGTCGGACGGCACGATGTCGGTGGGGCTGCGGGACGCGCACGCCTGGCCCGAGCTGTACTTCGAGGGCGTGGGCTGGACCCGCTTCGAGCCGACACCGAACCGGGGCTCGGTCCCCGAGTACACCCGCACGGACACGCCCGGCGCGACTGTCCCCGACCCGGACGCGCCGTCGCGTTCCTCGTCCACGGCACCCTCCGCCGCTCCTTCGGGCAGCGAGGAGTGCACGGCGGCCGAGAAGAAGCTGGAGCAGCCCTGCGCCAGCGACTCCCCGCAGGCGGCGTTCGGCGCGACGAACGACGATCCGCCGTGGTGGCTGTCCCTGCTCCTCTGGCTCGCGGGCGGACTCGCCGTGGGCACACTGCCGCTGCTGCCGATGCTGTGGCGGATGCGGACCCGGTCGGTGCGGCTCGGTTCGCACAACTGGATCACATCGGACACCGGGGGCTCCGGTTCGGCGGCCTGGCGGGACGCCGGTGGCGACGGAGTGCGGGACGTCCGGCTCGAATCGCACGGCCGGGGCGACGCCCGTACCGCGGCCGTCGCGCTGGAGGCCTGGCGGGAGGTCAGTGACACGGCGTGGGACTTCGGTATCCCGCCCGACGACTCGCAGACACCGCGCAAGGCGGCGGCGCGGATCGTCCGCGTCGGGCAGCTGGAGCCGGAGGCAGCGGCCTCCGTCCACCGGATCGCCGACGCGGTGGAGCAGGTGCTGTACGCGCCGAACCCCCGGCCGGCCCCCGGACTGGGCGCCGACGTCCGCCGGATGACCCAGGGCCTGCGGGCCACCGCCAGCCAGGGCACGCGCCTGCGCGCACTGCTCGCACCGCGCTCGGCCGTCCGGGTGGTGTGGGCGGCCTCCGAGAGGTGGCACGCGCTGAAGTACCGCGTGGCGACCCGCTGGACGGCCCTGATCCGACGCCCGTCGGGACAGGGCAGCAGCGGAGGCTGACCGGCCGCCGCCGAGGCAGCGCAGAGGGGGTGGGGGCCCCCGGGGCGGGGGGGGGCCCCCCCGTCGGGGGTAGGGGCCACCCCCCGTCTGATTTAAAAAAAAAAAGCAGGCCGCGAGTTTTGGGGTTTTGA